>JAOTSI010000322.1 GCA_029865005.1 Desulfobulbaceae bacterium | reverse complement strand
ACTAGCCACGGCTTTGGATGGAGTCTGCTGGAGGGGGAAAGGAAAAAAAATTAGAATAATGGGTAATTCCCAACTGGCAATTCCGTTTATGCTTGGGCAATATTTCAATAGAAGTACGCACGCAATGTTATTTTGCTCAAATAACGACGGTACGGTATTCACCAATGAGGAGCAAGATTGGTATGCCCCGCTAACAGGCGGAAACGCTGATTGCTTATCTACAGAAGATGCGGTTCCAGCCCTCCCGAAGGATTGGAAGTCTGACTCTGTTTGCTTGTTGCTTGGTAGAGGGTATCTTATTCCAGATGTACAAGAATACCTAGCGCAGCATCCTGAGTTGCCATCACTATTGTGGGTTGAAAATGGCACTTTTAACGATAATCAAGAGGCAATGCAATATGTGGCGGACGTGGTTGCCTTACTTCTAAAAATTAAAAAAGATGCCGGGGTGAGAACCGTATATCTTTTTTGTGGTTTGCCGTTCATTTTGCTTCCGATCCTTTCGGCTAACTTGCACCATGTCATGAATAGGGTGTTTTTTATGGAACATGGGAAAGATTTGCAAGAAAGCAGTATGTCGACAAGAGATATGTATTCGGTGTGTTGAAATGGTAAGATACTAATAATCTCTTTTTATCGTTTTATTGGCAATTGGACAAAATGGCATTGTGGATGGTGGTTTTGTCTATACGTACTAGCTGGTTATGTTTTTGAGGCTGTGGTTTTGCGCTTGAGCTTGGAAAAAGAGTCCGGTAATGCGGAAAAATCAAAAAATAACCGTTAAAACGATATGGTGTTTGCATTAGTATTTTCAAGGTCAAGCGCTCGTTGATATCATTAAGTAAATGATCATTTTGCGCCTGTGTAAAGGAGGTGATGGGGTATGGTTTGGCGCGCTAAGCGGAAACTGTATGGTAACTGGATGTATTTAAAAGTAAAAAAAGGGGTACAGTTGTGGAGCTGCCCGGTTTTGGAACGGGATTGAAACTTTTCAATGGCTCTTTCTAAATCACCCTCAATAAAGTTGTGGAGCTGCCCGGTTTTGGAACGGGATTAATTCTGATTGATAAATATTTATTTTGTAAAACGGTGAATCCAAATGGCCGATATCAGTATTGATAAAGTTATCGCGGACTCCAATCTACTACAGGCCTGGTATAAAGTGCGGGCCAATCAGGGTTGCGCCGGGATTGACGGGGAAAGCATAGAGGAGTTTGAAAGTCGTTTGATGCCTGGCTTGAACTTGTTGCGTGATGAGGTGATGTACGATACCTATCGTCCTCGGCCTCTGTGGCGCATTGAGGTTCCTAAGAAAAGCGGCACCGGCATGCGGCCTCTCTCTATTCCCACAGTGCGTGATCGTATTTTACAAACCGCCGTTGCCTTGGTGCTTGCTCCAAAGCAGGCAGATTAATTCGGATAATGTGATGGTCTTGCATTGTAAAACAAACTTGTAGCCTATCTCGGACTGTCGGGGCACCCCTTGTGGGTGCCCGTCATAATTACTCTAAACTACAAGCATTTATTTACAAATAACAGTTAGTATAAAAATAATAATTTTCTATTCTTTCAATTAGCTCAGCGGGCACCTACAAGGGGTGCCCCTGCAGCGCACAGCAAGATGCAAGTTCATTTTGTATTACATATCTAGCTGTTGCAAAAAATAGGGTGAAGGATATTGGGTACCCCCCCCTGTGGGTGCCCGGCTGGACCGAGAGCGACCCATGTAAGGTTTAAGTCAATAGCGACCCTTTCAGGGCCTCTGGCTGTAATTTTATAAGTATTGTTCATTGTGGGTGTCAACTCACGGCGGATTAACCAGTAGTGCTCCTTAAATAATCAACATTTAGGGGAGGGTACTGAATAATATTTTTAACAAGCGCTTCGTAGCGTGGGATTAATAGCTTGAATTAAGAAAAATTTTACTGAAGGGTGAATGGTCCCGTGCTTATTCAGCATTTATTATATATAGTTGAGAGAAGGCTCGCCTTTTATGCGCTTGGCTTCGTAAAAAGTTTCCGCTAATGCGGAAAAATTGAATAAGATATGTGAAAGTAGAATGTTACGCTTGACTAGCTCTTGGTGGTCAAGCGCACGTTGATATTGTTGAGGAAATGGTCCTTTTATACCCTAACAAAGGAGGAGGTGGTGGGTGGTTTAGTGCGCCAAGCGGAAACGGTATGGTAATGGCTTGTGTTTATAGCTGAAAAAAGGGGTACAGTTGTGAGGTTGCCCGGTTTTGGAACGGGATGATTGTTTGATGATTGCGTGAGGTTTACTAAAGGGGTAACCGGCAAGTTATAAGTCGGTGGATCATATTATATTAATCCGTTGTTTGGTATACACCGGGAGGGACGTCAAATGGCTTTTCATAACCCATATCACTTTGTACCGACTAATAAACCGGGGGCAGAGTCCTTGGAAAAAAAATGGCTTTCTAAGGATCAATTTGAGAATAACGAACATAATGGCACTCATGACCGTTATCATCCCCAAACCCATTCCGGACGAATTGTTTGCAAGTTAACCACTAAAAGTCCCATATTTGTCGGAGCTAAGCGACGGGATGGTGATGCAGGACATCCTGCCGAGGCCGATCATTTTGAACTGGGAAGTCAACCTGCTATCCCGGCCACTTCATTGCGCGGGGTAATTTCTTCTATTGCTGAGGCGGCAAGCGGTTCAGCACTCCGGGTGTTGGAAAACAGCTCTTTGTCCTATCGAAAAGATTGGAAAGAGTCTCTCTCAGCCCTGGGCATGGTTTTTGTTGAGCAAAACGAAGCTGGTGAGACCGTCTATAGACTCCAGCCAATTGCTTTGCCTACTCTGGCAGGCAAAGAAAGAAACGGCCGTTTTTCCATTAATCATAGGTTCAGTTGTTATCACAAGATGTTTTGCCACGATGGCGAGAATGGTTTACTGCAACCACGTTTGAAAGTATATACCCCAGGCAACACAACCGTTCGAGATCCCAATGATAATAGAAGGTCTTTACCTTTTATGACCTATATGGCAGATAAGCCGGAATACTTTTATATGGAGTTGCGCCGCGATCGGCAATTTACCGCTGATCTTCAACTGGCTGATACTCGACAAGTTAAAATAAAACTAAGCAACAAGAAGGATAGGGACGATTATATCATTGGGCAACGAGCCGTTGGAGGGAATAGATCCCCCATCTACCACGAAGATGACCCCCGGGTGGATAAAACCACCATGGTGCGGGGTATTTTACGTGTATTGAGTGGCGGACGACGAAGTGATATGCCACCGTCTAAGAAACACGAGCTTTTCATTCCTTACCCGGAGGAGGCGGTTAATTGGCGTAAATTTCCTCTTCCAAACAACGTGGTTACCAATTTCCATACCCTGGCAGATGAGCGTACCAAAGCAGAAAAGGAAAAATGTCTCCCCTTTGAACCGCTTGGTACTTTACGAAATACCAGTACCGACCCAGATGATCGAAAATTCCGCTTAAAGACTGGAGATATTGTGTATTTCGGAGTTGACGATCCAGGTAAGATAGATGAGATTGCCATGTCTTCCATTTGGCGGGGTGGCCCTCTGGAAAACGGTACGTTGACAGGGGTTCATGATTTTTTCAAGGCAATTGACCCTGAACTGTTACCCTATACCAAGGAGAGGAGTTATCTCAGTCCGGCGGAGATGGTTTTTGGTTTTGTGGAGGAATGTATTGGCGGTAAGGCTGAGGAAGAGACTGGAGAGTCTTTCGCCTTCAAGAGTCGGGTCCGTTTTTCCCACGGGTTGCCTGAAATGAATGGCGACAAGAACCCACTTTATCTTGATCCGGTAATTCTTAAGATATTGGCCGCACCCAAACCGCCGAGCCCGAATTTCTATTTTAAACGAAAAGATAGTTCCACTAGTGAGCATATTCAGAAATCAGAGATCAAGGTTGGCGATTTTCATCCCCAGGGACGGAAGTTATATGTGCATCATCGAGCATTTGAGATAAAAAATGTTAATAATCCGCCATGGAAGACCATTCATGAAACAAAGCATCTAAAGCAGAAGGTGCGGATTAGGCCGGTGGACCATGGTAAGGAGTTTTGGTTCCATGTGGATTTTGAAAATCTTGATGAGTACCAACTGGGGATGCTCTGTTACGGGCTTCAGCCTTCGCCAGATTTCCACCATAAAATTGGAATGGGAAAATCCCTTGGTCTGGGCAGTGTTTGTATTGAACCGACGGTGTTAGCACTGGTTGATCGGAATGAGAGATATTGTGAGGAAGACCCGTTTGAACCGGATCAAAATAGATACCATCAAAGCTGGCGTAATGATAAGCTGGTCGATGAGCTGCCCCAGGAATATATCCGGGAAAGGGAAGCAAAATCGACACCGAAGATTGATTTTCAGCGGCTGCGGGATGATTTCGCCGAACATGTTGAACCCGATGTGAAAAGAGCGTTAGATTTGCTAGGTGATTTACAGAGTGCGCAGTCCAAAGTGCATACGCCTCTTGCTGAAAATCAAGCAGATATTGAGGATGAAACCTTTAAGTGGTTTGTTAATAATGATGATAAGGGAAAGAATGGAGTAAAACGACAAGCGCTTGCTCCTATAGTTCCGGGAACAAAACAATTACAGCAGTTTGATGGAAATTGACAATATTATGACAGATCAAAGTAACACCCTAAACGATGCCTATTTCGATGTAAGTGGTCACAGGCACCTCATCTTCATGCGATTGCTCCTGCCCGCATAGAAGGGCTATAGCGAGCAGCAGCAACTGCATAAATCTGAGGCACCTGTGACCACTTACAAATGAGCTCTGTATTAAATCAGTTGGTTATGAACCCTGTGACCAGGTACATATTGAGCGCAACCAAGCCGTAATGGCACTAGCAAAAATGGCCCTCCGCCTCGGCCACGAAGTAGGATTAAAAACTGACCCCAATGAACCCAATTGGCCGGTCCTGATGATTGACCTGCCCACTGGCCAGGTCGGCTACCACCTACCCAAGGATGAAGTAATCGGCCACTGGCCCGAATACACTAAAGAATGGGACGGCCACTCCCTGGAGGAAAAAAGACGAAGAATTGCTGAGTTCCTAGATGATTAAATGCGGCCATGATGAGCTTTGCGCTTGGCTCGTGAAATATTGTCCGCAAAACCGTAAAGCTTGAAAAAAGTCTGTTAAAGAAACTTGTTAATTGTATATCTTATTTCGACATCAAGCGCATATTGATATTATTGAGGAAATGGTCATTTCGACACGGTACAAGGGAGGTAATAGGGGATGATAAACCACCTCAAGCGGAAACTATATTGTAACGGTACGTATTTTAAACAGAAAAAATGGCTACCGTTGTGGAGCTACCCGGTTTTGGAACGGGATTGAAACAGCTCGCTATTATGATAGCTATTCCATCCT
>JAOTSI010000040.1 GCA_029865005.1 Desulfobulbaceae bacterium | reverse complement strand
CAGATCCTGACAAAAAAATGGGCGTCATCAGAGGAGTATGGGCATGCCTTTTTAACCGTGCCGATCATCCTCTACATGGTCTTGCAGAGAAGAGAGAACCTGACTGAAGAGGGTTGCCGATACTCTGCCGCTGGCCTGGCCCTCATCCTCCTCTCTACCGCCCTCTACCTGTTCGCTCTGCTGACCGAGGTGCATACCATCATCACCCTGTCGATGGTCCTGACCCTCACCGGCATCCTTATCTATTTGGCCGGAGCCAAGTTAGTAAGGATACTCATCACCCCGCTCATCCTGCTGCTGATGCTCATCCCAATCCCCCAACAACTTTATATCCAGCTCACCTTTCCTCTCCAGATAATAGTTTCGAAGATAAGCGAGATCATCATCAACCTGGCCGGGATTCCGATCTTCCGGGAAGGAAACATCATGACTATTCCGGGTAAGAGCTTCGAAGTGGCAGGAGCCTGCAGCGGCCTGCGGTCGATGATTACCCTCCTGACCCTGAGTTTCATCATGGGTCACTATATGTTGAAAAAGAACTCAACGAAACTCATCTTGCTGGCTGCAAGTATCCCAACAGCCATAGTCGTGAATATCATCAGAGTGGTTTTAACTGTGCTGCTGTTTGGTTTTTTCAGGATTGATATCAGCGAAGGGAAATTGCACGAAACCACAGGTTTACTGGTTTTCGTTTTAGCACTGCTTATCCTGTTTCTTTCACAAAGGGTCTTGGAATCTTGGGAAACAAAATAGAAACAAAACTACTGATCCTGACCGGAATGTTTTTGCTCACCTGTTTCTTCGTCTACGGCAAGAAAGAAAGTAAACAGGTTACACAAAAGCCCCCTCTGCGCCATTTTCTCGAAAAAATTGATGGCTTTACGGTTGTCAACCAAATCCAGTTATCGGAAAACAACTACAACATGCTGGCCTTGGACGATTACACCTATACCGACTACATTGGCGACAACAGCAAGGTCAACCTCTATATTGGCTACTACTACAGTGCCGACAAGGCTTACGCCTCCCACTCCCCCACCATCTGCTTCCCAAGCCAGGGCTGGAACATCGATAGCCAACCAACAACCCATTCCCTGACCTTAGGATCACACCGAATCAACTACGAAGAAATTGCAACCTCGCGAGAGGGAGAACGGGAACTGGTGCTCTATTGGTATCAATCCAGACTCCTCACCAACACTGAGATTTACAAAAACAAGATCGCCATGGGCTACAACAAACTCACTCATAACGATGAACAACATGCATTTATCCGGGTCGCAATCCCGCTAAAAGATAGCAAATCCCGCAAAGAGGGAGAGACTACAGCAAAGAACTTCATCAGCGCTTTCTACCCGAAATTCGTCGACTTCATTAAAATCGCCGGACAAACAGAAACGGCGCCATTATAAATATCTTACTGAGGCACAAGCAACACGATGTATGATGACCGCACGGTAGGACTTGACAGATTCGTCTCTTTTCTTGATATCCTGTTGACCACTCTTGCATTTCTTGCTTCCTATCAACTACGGAATATGTATTTCCTTGATGAAAACATCAGCTTTTTCTCGCATATGTTTATTCTTCCGCTGCAGCTCGCCATCCTTCTTGGCTTTCTTAGTTACTTCGGTGCATACAACAGTCCTCGCAGAACAACGCTGACCGCCTATTGCTGGGCAATATTCCGTGCGGTTTCCCTGTCGGTTGGCGTTCTTCTGGCCCTGCTCTTTTTCCTGAAAATCACCTATATCAGCCGTATCGTCATCCTGCTTTTCGCCATCATCGAGTTCTTTGTGCTGTTTGCTACCAGAATTGGGGTCAAAAAATATTTCCGCCATACCGTGCGCAACAACAAAAATCCCCTCCGGGTTCTCATCATCGGCACCGGCGAAAGAGCCTTAGAACTAACATCAACCCTCCAGCAGCAAGCAGAATGGGGACTTGAAATCGTCGGTTACCTTGACCCAGACCAAGACCGGGTAGGCAGTAAAATTTTCGGAGCACCAGTCCTTGGCACCATCGCGGATATCCATGAATGCCTGAAAAAACATGTGGTAGACGAAGTGATCATCGGTATCCCCCGCTCTCTACTGGAAGACGCCGAACCGATTGCCTGGGCCTGTGCCGAGGAAGGGATTAAACTCCGCTTTATGGCTGATGTCTTCAACCTGCAGGTGGCTCGGGTCAGCCTGGCAATGGCCGGAGCTGTCCCGTTACTGACGCTGGAGCCAGTCGTCCAGGATGAAGCCAAACTTTTCCTGAAGCGTATCTTTGACCTGGTCCTGACCTGCCTGGCGATGCCTCTTTTCCTGCCGATCCTGGCCCTTACGGCCATTGCCATCAAGCTGGATTCCCCCGGCCCGGTATTCTTCATCCAGCAACGGGTGGGACTCAGAAAACACCTCTTTCCGATGTTCAAATTTCGCTCAATGTTTGTTGACGCGGAAGAAAAACTGAAAGAGATAGAACACCTGAACGAAGCAGACGGGCCGATTTTCAAGATCAAGAACGACCCTCGGATTACCCGAGTGGGGAACTTCATTCGAAAAACCAGTATTGACGAGCTACCGCAGCTTTTCAATGTACTTCGGGGAGAGATGAGTCTGGTCGGGCCGCGGCCGATGTCCATTCGCGACGTGGATCTCTTTGACAAGGGTATTCAACGCAAACGGTTCAGCGTCAAACCCGGCATCACCTGCATCTGGCAAGTCTCAGGCAGAAGTAACCTTCCCTTTGACAAGTGGCTGAAACTTGACCTTGAGTATATAGACAGGTGGTCGTTTGGACTTGATCTGGAAATTCTGCTTAAAACCGTACCGGCAGTGCTGAAATCCAAAGGGGCGTCTTAGATTTTTTCAAGAAAAAGCCAATATGTTCGAAGCGAGGCGTCCAATTCGACAAGGTATCTGCCGTCTTTGTAGCCCACCTCCACCACTTCCCTCTTCCCGCTTCGCCCGTCACTCCTGAACAGCTTGAGACCCGCCGGGGCACGGATATATAGTTGACCCAAAACCGGTTCGGAGTAATAAGGCAATTTGTTACCTTTAGCTGGCACTGACCGGGCACCCAAAGAAATCATAATCCGCTCTGACTTACTAATCGGCTGACCATCCATACTTTGCACCGCCACCGTGGCATTCCGGGTGGTGGCAGTGATATCGACATCCGGCAGGGCAATGTGCTCGCCGCCAATCCAACCCATGGCTGCCTGGGTGCGGGGGGTGTTGATGGTATATATCCCCTTGTCCCAGTTCCGGCGGAGTTCTCCAGTATCGGAAACAACCTCTGGTGCCTGCACATCAAGTAAAGGTTTATCCGGGTCGGTACAGATGGTAGCATCTTTGGGTATCAGGCTCGGCTCAAGCCAAGGCAGTTCCTTGGTTTTGGGCATGGCAATGAGCAATTTGCCTTTCTCAGCTGCAGTACGCAGAGCCACGGAAGTTCCCGGGGAAACCTTCCGGTAGAAAAAATTATCTCGCCCCAGATCCAACACCGTGGTTGTTGTTGCCTCGCGGACATGCCCCTGCCGATAGAGAAGAGCAGCGGCAGGCAGGGTGGCGAGCAGAGCCGGGTCATTATACGCTTGCCAGTTGGAGGGCTTGCCAGCATACGTTAAAGGGCCTTGGCTGTAGGCATACTCCATCAATGCATCCCAACCTTGAAAAGAAGCGGATCCAGCTACATAGAGGGGAATGGCATGCCGATCCGGGGTAGGAAAAGGGGAGACATTCCATTCAGTCACGCTCATCGGTTTCCCCACCACCTGCCCGGCAGCCAACCAATCTACCAAGTTAGCGGCAATCATCGGGTTCCTCCCCAACACACCCATGCCACCATAAGAATGTACATCAACAACATCACCAACAGCCAAGGCCGGCAAAGAACAGAGCGGGTTGTTACCCCAAGTATTAGTGGTGGCAATGGGCACCCTAACCCCCAAAAGACGTAGCTGGGCGATCATCTCGACATTAAAACGGTGTTCCAAGTCGTTAAGGAAGATTTTGGACGGTCCAGGCTCCCAAGAACGCCAAGTCTTCGCCTCGGGCAGTCCGGTCAATCGAGCGAAATCGGCAGCCTTATCCATGTAAAGCTTACTGTGAAAGGGCACTTTCTTGTCGGGCAGCAGTGCATTGCCGAAATGATTGGTGAGATCATTCTCATTGGTAATCAGCATGGCGGCAATGGCGGGCTCGTCTTTGTAGCAATTACCGGTGTACGAATTCATATGAGTTACATATGCCTCATTGAACCGTTTCATGGCCTGCTGAATGCTGGGGTTGACATAGCAGTACCCCTTTCCCTCAGTGGACGCCTTGCCCTTGGCAATCTCGGTGAATCCGTCGATGCCGTCGCCAGAAGTGAAGTTCCGCCCCACATGAAGATCCAGCCAGACATAGATCCCCTCATCCTTAAGACACTTGATCCACCAATCCAGCCGGTCAAGGGATTCTTCACTGAGGTGCTGGGTATCCAGAGCATTGGGGTCGCCGAAGATATTCGGCTTCACCCATGATGAATCATGGTGATGGAGACGGACAAGATTGAACCCCAGAGATGAAAGACGCTTGGCCTGCTGCCTCACCCTATCCCTGTAGGTACTGAAAAGAGTATAGGAGGTAATATTGGTACCCCAAAAACGGGCTGGGGTGCCGTCGGCAAAAACCAGTTGCTCACCTTGGGACTTTACAAAACCACGCCGCCCGGCAGGCTTTTCCGTTGCATTAAGAAAGGAGAGATCGACCGGAGTAAACCGCCAGTCGACAAGGTCCTGTGGCCAAGAGGCTGGATCGGCATCACCCAAACGCTCGTCCATAGTGGGGACTACGGCAATATCATCGGAGAGGGTCAAAGTAACCGTATAATGCTGTCCCCCTTGGGGAACCTTACCCTTATAAAAAAAGGCCCGAAGTTGGTTTTTTTCACCACGATCAAAAAAGACTGCGGCTAAAGCCGGCTCAAACTCTATGGCGATCCGGCTGCCACCCTCCCTGCCCCATTCCCACCCCCGATTATCGGGTAGCAGAGATGGTTCGCCAAGCCCAGAGCCAAAGGTTGCCAGGTTAAACTTGAACTCTATGCCGCCACCGACTACCTCCGCAGATGTTTTTCTGGCATCGAAATCAAATTCCCAAACCATCCGGTGATCATCAACCTTACTCACCTTCGCAGCCAAATCAAAATAAAGATTTTTATTCTGTCCCGTGAGCAGATACTGGCCGGCGCTCTTGGTAGAAAACTTGCTATGCATACTTGCCCAGCGCCAATTGGCTCCCCAAAAAACAAAGGATGACGAGAGCGCCGTAGCACCGCCCCTGCCGACCCATGGCAAACCAGTCTTTTTCGCCACACTGGCTTGCCATGGGGAGGAAAGGGATAAGATGGGAGAAACGGAGGATGGAACGGGGTCGGCAATTGCCACAACCTTGGCGTGGTCGAAGCTTTGGAAAAGTATTACCAAACAGATTACAACAAACGTGGCAGAAAGCAGCATGAGGCGTCGACGATGAAATGACAATAGCATCTGCTTAATGACCTGCAATTTACTCAGCCTCCACTCTAGCTGGCACTCCAACTACCACTGACCCTGCAGCAACATCATCGAGTACAACCGCATTTGCGCCAATCCGAACATGATCTCCGATCGTTACTGGACGGATTACCTTGGCGCCCGCCCCAATGTCAACATGGCCACCAATCTTTACACCACCGACAATCGTCACATGCTGAAAAACCAGACAGTTTGGACCAATTTCTGCATCAGGGTGGATGACGATGCCATTGGGATGCGGCAGAAGCAGCCCCCCACCCAGTTGACAGTTCAGGGGAATATCCGTCCCTGCAACCACGCTCCAAAAGCGGTGTTGAAGCACACACCATTTGCTTATTATTTTCCCCAACAAGCCCCCTCTCTTCAGTACGCGCTGGTAAGCCCTAATGGACATGAGCAACTTCCGTGAGGGATCCCAATACTGGCGGCATATCTCTCTGCTCCAGTCTGGTTCAGAGGCAGAAACAAGATGGGAAAACGATTTGCCTTCATTATGGCGAATATTGGACATCATAAAATTAATCAAAGTAGGTTTAGTTCAGTCCTGAAATTTTGGTAAATTCGCAAAAAAGCTGGAAATGAATCTATGCCAGCAGCGTACGCTTCCCAGTCAAGTGGACAGTTGAAAAATTGTGTTCGCGACGTTTTTTGACTTATCTTGCTCCTTTTCTGGTTGAAAAAAATCAACAAATTGGAACGACATTATCACTTGAAGACCTGTCCAGTTTCACTTGACAGGCTATGTTCCTTTTTCGAAGAGTTTAATTATCTTTTTGATATTTGATTCCGCATCAAACTCTTTTTCTACTTTTTCGACTCCACTCCCAACACACTTGCATTGTAAAGCATCATCATCAAGTAATCGCCAAATTGCAGAAGCTAATGACTCTGGAGACTTTGGTTCTGCCAATATCCCCTCTTTACCATGCCCAATCAACTCCGGTATACCTGACAACTTCGTAGAAACCACTGGAATACCGGAAAGCATGGCCTCCATCAAAACGACAGGGATTCCGTCCATGTCACCATTTTTATCTTTCTGGCATGGTAAGACAAAGAGATCCAGAGTTTTCAGCCACGGTGGAACATCTTTATGAGGAAGAGAGCCAACAAAATACACCACTCTATCAAGAGCAAGTTGCTGAGATAATTTTTTCAGATAATCTTCCAAAGGCCCACTGCCAGCGATCAACAATTCGAATTCAACATTATTCTCGTGCAAAATCATTGCTGCCCGCAAAAGGATATCAAATCCTTTCTTTTCAACCATTCGACCAAGCGTACCAATTGTATATGGGGGGGTACAGGGATTAAAAGGCCTTGCGGCAAAGGTATCACTATTAACACCGCAACGCACAACGTGAATCTTCTCCCCATCTCCCCCCAAAGAACACAGATATTCTTTATTGAATTCAGATATAGTTACTGCAAATTGCGAACGAGTAATTTTTTGAGGCAAAAGCCAACCTCGTTCAAACAGATCATTGGCATGAGAGGTAAAACTGAAGGGAATATCAGCCAGTAAGGCGGCATACATGGCAATATCGGTTGGGACATGCGCAAAGTGGGCATGAAGATGGAAACACTTATTATTCTTCAAAATAACAGCGACTCGAGAAGCTACAAAAAATCTGTACAAAAGACCAAGACCAATTCTATTAGATAAGCCAACCCGTAAAACGTCACCCAAAACAGTAAAGAGAATTTTGATAAAATTTAAGGGCGTGCAAAAAAGAATAATCACGTTTGCCAGCAGAAGGGATAAAATACTCTCAGCGTATAAATAGTGAACCCGGCTGGCCAAGGCAGCAACCCGGTCTTCTTTTACCAGAGTTGATGGGACATGCACCGAGATGGGCACAACATCAAATCCCTTTCCTTCCAAGCCTAAAACTTCGTTGTAGACAAAGGTTGCCGACAACGCTGGTATTTCAGGAGCAATATAGGCGATGGTTTTCATTTCACTCTGCACAGTCATATGAGGATAACCCAGGCAGAATCCCAGAATAAGCTTGTTGATCACTAAGTGAGGTTATCGTCTGCGCTTTTTCTCGCACCAGACAATGCGAAACCAAACACTTAGCATACTGTATCACCCCCAAACCAACTTACCCTAACCCTAAGATTTTATTAATTTTATCCACCCCTATGCTTGTCGAATCAGACCACCAAGAAATTCCCGAAGATTTATTTCGATAAAATAATTCCTCCTCGGTCAGTCTATCCACATCCTCGTACCAAGGGGTATGATGCATAACATAAGGTTCTCCTGTTCTCAGTGCAGGAAAGTGCGTGTTATGAAGAGTTCTTGGCCGATAAATGGCGAAGGTTGTATCTAAATCTGCGTTATAAACATTTTCCTCAACAGGGTTTTGCCAGTACCGGGACTCCCAGACAACAACACGGTCTTTATGCTCATAATGATCCGGTATATCCGATATTCGCAAACCAGATCCCACTTTCACCACATTCGGATACCTACATAGCAATTCAAAAAGATGAGACACCAGATTCTCAGGACATTCAGCTACGGGAACCAAGTCAGGATCGGTATAACAAAAATATCCATTACGGATTTTTTTATAAACCCCGCTTTTCCATAAAGCCTTATGACCTAAGTTGGCCCCTAAATGAATAACGGTACAAAAAGTATTTTGTCTGTAATATTCCAGCAATGGTGGGTAGGTTGATTGATTGTCCAGAATAATTATGTTCTTGTGCCCGGCATTACGCAACCAGTCAATGAGCTTTACCATGGCATTATATCTGTTAAAATTGTTTATAACAATTGGGATATCATAGACACCCTTTTCCCGCACCTCCTTGGTAGCTTTTTTTTCTAACCAAAAACGAATAAACTTCTCCTTTGCATTAAGCATAGCAAATAAAAGTCGAATCGATTTGTTCTTTAACCCAAGATGAAGCATTTTTTTCACGATTAAACTCTACTAGATATTTTTCTTTCAAACGCTCAAAGCGTATTAACTGGCAAAAAACTTATCTTCCACGCAAAGCGCAAAAAAGCAGCCGCAAAGACTCCTTGTTGCATGGCTGCAACACAAAGGCCCTAAAAGCATACTTCAAGGAGGCGGTACGGTTACCAACCTTTATGCTCATCCATCCAATGGTAATATATGGATTAGAGCCAGAGTCAGGCGGAGGAACTTCTTTAGAGAATAATTCGAGGTAATATTTTTTATCTATCCCTCTTCTCTCACAGGCCTGCAAAATTCCTCTTTCACCTGATTTTTTTTGAATTAATTTATTTGTGAATTTAACATTGACTGGATGCAATCGATAATAGAAGAGAACTTCAGAAATATTATTTAAATCTCCTACCTCGGCCAGACGAAGAAATAAATCATTATCTTCGGCATGTATAAATTCCTCTCTGTACCCATTGATTTTTATCAAAGATTCTTTTTTCATAATTGTAGACGGGTGCAACATCCCAAAAGAATCTACTTTTCGCATAAATGAACCGTCAATTGACCGGTGATCAGTCGGCACTGAAAAAACAGGACCTTTTTCTCCGTCAGGCAATAAATATTGAAAAGCCGTACCACAAGCAACGCAATCTGAATGTTTGATCATGTGCGAATACTGTTTTTGGAGGCGCTCGGGCAGGCTTATATCATCAGCATCCATACGGGCGATTAAGGGCGCTTTTGCATACCCAATACCTTCATTAAGGGTCGCCACCAGCCCCTTGTTTTCACGACTGATGAGATGGATACGATTATCTTGGTTGGCATAATGCTCCAAGATGTTGAGAGAATTATCAGTTGAACCATCGTTGATAATAATAAACTCAAAATCTTTGAAGCTCTGGTTGAGGATGCTTTCAACCGCCATAGGCAGGTAATGTTCGGCATTATAAACAGGCATCAGGACAGAAATGGATGGGATTTTCTCAAGGCTCATTTCTTTTTATTCCAGTTTCGTAACTCCCTGTATGCCTTCCTGCTTAAGTCGACCTGGCGTTGGGATTGTTCCAATAAAGGCATACGGTTTTTAGGCGCGGCAATCCATGCCTCGTCCATGCAACGCTCAAGCTCCTGATGAAAATTTTCTTTCGTCATATCAAGAACATAAACACCTTGCTTGAACTGATCAGCAAGTCCATTAAATTTTGCTTGATAATATTCTGACTTGGCCAGCCCGATAACGGATACGCCTTGGGAGAGGCCAAAGATACCGGCATGGTAGCTGCCTGTGACCACAATGCGACATCTTCCCGCATTTTCGATGATCTTTTGCGGTGTGTCCAGTGTGTCAAGGTATTCATCGTCAAAGGCATCGGATATTTTGGCTATCGTTGCAATATCAGAGTCTCCCTCATGCCTGGAGATAGGTAGCGGTACCATGGCTGCTCTGTGTTTTTCACTTATCTTGTGTAATACCTTTCGCACCTCACCTAACAACTGCTCACCAACATCGGAATATGATGCCACTCGCAGATTTATGCCAATTGCAGTACCCAGTTTTTCCGGTTTTTTTGTATAGGCTAACTCGATGGCATCATCACCAGTCACTAATGTCTTGCAGTTGTTTTTATTAATGCCTAGCATCAATAAAATGGGCAAATTGGCTCGGCCCTCCCTCAGTGCTAAACAATTGAGATGAGGGAGGGTTTGTTTGCACACCCTTTGCATCCAAGCAGATTTCAATGGACCAAGACCCTGCCCAAATATATAGGTTGGCTTGTTCATCGCCTGGGCAAGGGCTAACACGCTCAGCACATAGGTGGCATGCCGTCCAAAGGTATCAGTTATATAACCTCCACCGCTGGCAATAAGAATATCGGCAGAAGCAACAAGGGCAAGAAAATGATCCATGTCTTCGGTGGAGATATGCCTCTTGGCAAAGCGTTTGCGTATCCATGTCCCAACTAAACCGGGATATTTGTTGCGCAAACGCTGTTCAAAAAGCCGTAAATCGGTATGAAATCTTGCAGGTATGACCTTGTGGAGCCCTCCGAATATTTGCCAGGTTTCACACCATAATGCTCGGCCATTTATCGTAATATGACTTGGCACCGGAATAACATCAGGGCAGAACATTTTTAAACGATCAGGCTGGGTGGTAAAAACATGCAATTCTGCGTCAGGAAACACTTCCCTCAACCGGGATACGGCGACCTGCAACATGGCAATATCGCCGAAATTCCTCATTTCATAGCTGCCATTATCAATTAGTATTCGCATAACATCTACAATGCCCCTATCGCACCTCTAAACCAGAAGCAACTTTCTCTTTATCCGCTTGGCAAGGGCCATAAAGAGTGACTTGGTCGAATAGGGGATATGATCAGCGGCATAATCCTTCAACACCTTCTCCACTTCGGCCAACCAGGCGCCTTGCACGCCGTTCTTTCTTGCTTCGTGGCAAATACTCTTGAGTTCTTTATATTGCGAAGTGTTTTTCAAACGAATGGTCGAAAACGCCATGTCGCCACCGGCTAAACAATCTGGTACCGCCCCCCCCGATGCTAGAAAATTCAGTTTGGTCCGCAGGCATTTCTCACATTTGCCACAGTTTCTATCTTTCAGCTCGCCTTCCCAGCAAACCCGCAGATTATCAACACCTTTCCTCCATTCGGAGATCTCTTTAACCTTCTCGGTACGATTATGGGAGGCCCCGTCGTGCATAACAATAAACTCTTCCGACCCCAACAAATAATCAGTCATCGGCGAAGACCCCAAAGGGATCACAAAACCATTATAATCTCCCCCACTTCCTATCAGACAGACCCCTGCCACCCGCTTGAAATTAATCAGAACCGAGACCAAAGCGCTGACAAAATAATGCTCCCAACTGACGCAGGATATCTCCTTGCAATTTGTTGCAATGGGGAACAGTTCTATATTGAGATCCCTCAACGTTTCCCTAGCCCTTGCAAACGCACTCGCGAAGGCATCTCCATTGGTAAGCGGGATATCAAAGCCATGCACAAAAGCACTCAATTTTATATCCTGGGACCGATAACTCCATTTCTTTTGCGAATGCCGCCATACCGTAAAAGTCGCATCCACCCCGCCAGAGAATGCACTAATTGCACCAGCAGCCGGGCAAACTCCCTCTCTCACTCTATCAACTTGTATATCAACAACACGGTATATGTCGGGAAGCCACTTGTGCCATACAGACTGATATTCAACCAAATTACTCAGAAGCGCCCCAGAAACTGAACCATGAACGACTATTCGCCGCCCTTCCTTCAAAGCGTCCATAAAAACTGCAAGTAAATAGCTGTCACAGTCGCTGTCGTCCGGTAGAGCTATGGAACATGGCAACCGAAACCACAACTCTTTCTCGGACAAGTTGACACCATTGTCACGACGAATAACAGAACAACGCCTAACATGGTCATCACCATCTATTTCCGCAGGCTGGGGAACCAAAATCAGTTCATTCATTTTATTTACCGGCATATAATCTCACTTTACTTGTCAAAAAAACCATTCATGATCCATCAACGCTGACGAATATTGAATATCTGGAGACAGACCAGTTTTATAAAATTTGCTAACAGTCACTCCAAAGGCAAGCACATTTGGCATGAGATCAACATTAGTGCCGTTAAGTTGCAGAGCAATGGCAATACGATAGTCACCAAAGGGAAGAGGCAGCCTGGGAATCTTGCAACTGAAACGTCCCCTCTCCTTCAATGGCAAAGCCACGCCGACAACTCGGGTATTGAGATTGGCCACAGCCACACCAAGGTGATTAAAAATCGTCATCACCACGTCCATCCTGCTCGCCTTAACAGTGTTTTCATAGTCAAAACAGAGAATAAGGGGCTTGCCTGATATGGGATGAGCCAGTGGCTGATAAGCCTCATCAAGCATTTGCACTCCGGTCAGCTTCACCTCGCCACTGCATTTCCTCTCCGGGTTGTTCTCAAAAGGATTTGCTGCGCCTTTTTCGAGAAACTTCAAATATTCCTTGATAACCGTGTCGGTTTTTCCATCATCTACAATCTTACCCTGGCGCAGCAAGATGGAACGAGGACAAAGCGATTGGATGGCACTCATATTGTGACTGACGATCAGAACTGTTCTGCCCTCAGTAGCAACCTCACCCATCTTGCCAATACATTTTTTTTGGAATTCCAGATCTCCAACCGCCAGCACCTCGTCGACAATCAATATCTCAGGCTCAAGATGCGCAGCCACGGCAAAGGCCAACCGAACATACATGCCGGAGGAGTAACGCTTCACCGGCGTATCCATAAATTCCTCTATCTCCGAAAAGGCCACGATTTCATCAAACTTGGACTTGATTTCAGCCCTGCTCATGCCAAGAATAGATCCATTCAGGAAAATATTTTCACGACCGGTGAGTTCCTGATGGAACCCGGTTCCAACCTCCAGCAGAGATGACACCCGCCCATGCAGCAGTGCCTCCCCTAGGGTCGGTTCGGTAATTCGGGAAAGAATTTTCAGAAGGGTGGACTTCCCAGCGCCGTTGCGACCTATGATGCCCACTACCTCTCCGGGTCGGACTTCAAAGGACACATCTTTAAGAGCCCAAAAGGCATCATCAGCCTCAACATGGTGTTCACCAAGTCTCTTGAGACGGTTAAATGGTGCTTTTGCCATGCCAACCAGCAGATCCTGGAAGGTATTGACTTGTTTGCCCTCCATACCCAACCGATACGATTTTCCGAGCTTGCTGACAGAAATAGCTGGCTTGGTCATAAAACTTTCCTTATTAGTTAGGCTATATCGGCAAATCGGCGCTCTGTCTTTCGAAAATAGAATAATCCGAAAACGAACAGCACAATGGCAACTACGGTTGAGATGGCCAGCGTTGTTAAGTTCCAAGGCTTACCCAAGATGGCTGAACGGTAGCCATCAATAATACCCGCCATGGGATTGAGCGCTAATAGCCAACGATACTTGGGTGGCACCAACTTCACCGGATAGACCACGGGGCTGATATACATCATCGCCTGCATCATGAAAGGGACAACAAAGCGAAAATCACGATAGCTGACTGTCAACGCCGCCAGGGTATAGCCAAATCCAAGGGCAGCCAGAATAGTGAGGAGCACCAGAAGCGGCAACCATACCATACCAGCACTGGGGGCAACTCCATAGCTCGCCAACACTACTCCATATACCGCAAAGGATATGGACAGATCGACAAGTCCAGCCCCAACACTGGCAGTGGGCACAAACAGTCTGGGGAAATAGATCTTCGTCAGGAGATGTTGTTGACTAACGAGGCTGAGTCCGGATTGACTTACTGCTGTAGAAAAGAAAGTCCAAGGCAATAAACCCGCATAAACGAAAACCGCGTAAGGGAAACCTTCCGAATCAATCTTTGCTAATCTTCCAAATATTACAGTAAACACCACCATCATGAAGACGGGTTGCAATACCGCCCAGGCAACACCCAAAACCGTCTGCTTGTAACGGACCAAGATGTCGCGCCAAGCAAGGAAGAAGAGCAACTCGCGATAATGATACAACTCCATCCAATCGATATTTATCCACCCTTTTTGGGGCCGGATCAGTATTGATTTATCATCCATTTTTAATGAAAATCCTTTTTGTGATTTTCTTTTAATACATTAGAAAGGTAGGTTGCATATTTTGCATAGAAATACTGTTATAAGAAAGAGGTTTTCATAGCGTCAGGATTCCAGGAAATGGCGTTCTGCTCATTCAATCTTGCCGTAGCCCTACTCTTCCCACGCAACAGGCAGGACCACTGGTAGCGGCGCAGAAAGGACCGGAATATGGGGTCTTCAAGGCGTTTCTGCCTGGCAAATATACTCTTTACATACCCCAGCCACATACCAAGACCACCGATCAGGTAGGGCGGACGAGTCATGCGATAAAGAGCGGAGGCAGTCATATAAACCAGACCGGTTCCCATGAAGTACTGCCCAAATCCGTGCCGCATGCGACCGGTGAGCATACTTTGCTGACTAGAACCCATGGGCCGAAGATGAACAAATTGCAAATCAGGTTCGTCCCAACTGACTGCAATCCAGCCGAGCATCCGGCAACGATGACCGTCGATTGCATCCCACATCACCTGTTGAACAAAACCGCCGATCTGATCGAAACATCTTTTACGAAAGAGTTTTGTCATGCCGACCGAGTTCTCATCTCCGCATTTTTCGCTGACGAGTCTACCTGTTTTCTTGTCAAGGAAATAAGGCTTGCCGCTGCAGGTGCCAAGCCGAGGATTCTCCTCCATACGTTGAAGGAGAATTTCAAAATAGCGCGGCGGAAGATCCAGGTCCAGATCCAACTTGCAGATATAGTCGAACTCATTGGGATGCACAGCGTGGTACCCAGCATAAAATGCCTCAATTACCCCTGGCCCTACGCTCCTATGTCCCCGGTTGGAGCGGGGGATAATTTTTATAAAATCATGCTTTCCCGCATATTCAGCCAGAACATTCGGGGTTTGATCAGTGGAGCCGTCATCAACGATTAGCCACAGATCCGGCCGAATGGTCTGGCCGATCATACTGTCCAGGGTTCGGCGCATGAACTCGGCTTCATTGCGGCAGGGAGAAATTACCAAGTATTTTACATTAGCCATGGAGATCACCTAGCGTGTAATAAAGGTTATCCCAAATATAATCAGCACTACTCCCGTGATTTTCATCGCGGTCAACGCCTCGCCAAAAACAAATGAGGAGATAACAGTAATAGTCAAGAGCGCGGCCGAAGTCACAATTGCATAAGACAGGGTGAGATCCATAGTGCGAATGGCAAGCAGATAACTTAAGAGAAGTACTCCACCCGCCACAAATGATGCCCAAATCCAAGGGGAAAGCAGCGCTTCCTTAACTAGTTCTGCTCCCAATGGAGAATCTATCGACGTCATAGTCTTTTTCAACATCAGGTTTGTCGCGACGTTGGCACCCACGGCGACAACGAGATATAACCAGTGCATGTTCTACCTTGCATGTTGTTTTTCTTGCATAGCTGCGGTAAGCCAGGACCATACAAGATTGATTGAAATCGCGCTCAACATCGCGATAAAGGGAATGCTGGGAAAATGATAGCGGTCTTGACTAACGATGACCGCGTGCAGCACTGCGAAATACAGCCAATAGACCAAAGGCGGACTTACAAGAGATTGCGTCGCTGACAGAAATGAATGTTGACGGCATGCCCCTCTTATAACTGCAGCCGTGCCGGCCAGAGCAAACATCAGAACAATAACCCAATAAACTTGGGTGATGAATTTAAAGGGGATGAGTACCCAGCCCCCAAGTGTATCCTTCAAGCCCGGACCATTCCAGTGGACGGCGATAGTCTCGCGGGCATGGGTGTCTATAAGTTTACGAAAAAACATGATTGCCGTGTGCCCCGGATTTTCAAACATATACTCTTTAGCTTCTGCACCAAGAACCTTATCGCGCTCATATTCACTGATTTTTCGGGTGAATTCCGGCAGCGGCATATAGGAACCGGTGGAATCCTGATTGTTCCCCATCCATAAATTAGGGCCGCCATTGGTGGAAATAAGCACGAACCCACCATGAAGTTGACTGTTGCGCAC
>JAOTSI010000039.1 GCA_029865005.1 Desulfobulbaceae bacterium | reverse complement strand
TTTTCCGGCCCTTCGGTTAACTTCAAGCGGTATTGCTTTCCAAGATATAGGTGGGTCTCGCCGTTCACGTAACAGCGATCAGGCGTCTTTGGATTAAACTGTTTGAAATAATTCAGTTGTCTGAGGATCCACCGAGCCCTCTTTATTATTTTCTTTTCTATCAGTGTGATATCGGACTGCACGGGCGCTTTGACAATAACCGTACTGTCAGGATGTACAGCAATTTCCATCGATTTTCTATCACAGTACAACAGAGAGAAATCAATGGTTTTTCGACCGTACACAACCGAGTGTTTGTTGTTATGGATTAATGTCTCCATCAGTTATAGCTCCTGTGCTTTGCCACTTGCAGCACCTTCTCGATGATGTCATCCATCTGATCAAGCGACAATTCGACCCCTTTTTCCGTCTTGAGCTCATCATAGAGGTAATCGTCGATCTCGTTAACCGCCTGTTTCTGGACGTCTTCATCATCCCAGAAGTGAACCTTCTTGTGTTTTTCCAATATGGCATGAATTGCAATTGCCGTATCAGCCGCAGCTGATTCAAGGTTTTCTTCACCTAATTCGTGTTTTTCAAGGAAAGGCTTAAGCACACCGAAATAGGACATGGCATCTTCATTCCCGGAAAGCTTATCTGGTATGTCATCATGCACCTTACCGACAACCTTGTTGCGGATGTCCACAACTTTATGAAGGTAGTCCAGATCCGATATCCTTTTTGCCCTGAAGTCCTCAATCGCCTGCTGGATCAGCTTTGAGAACTTCTCGTAAAACGCAGGGTCTTCATCCATTTTTTCCGTGATAACCTTCTTCGTGGCGTGTGCAATCCTATCAGCCTTTGAAGCCGTTGTTTTCTTGGTTTGGTAGACGCCTTGTTCCTCTTTCACCTGATTAAACATTTTGTCGTCAAAGATATTGACCGGCTCGTTGAGCTGAACAACTTCATTGGCTTGAATGTGGGTATCCAGCAGCTTTTTGATCTTTGGCTCGTAATCACGGTAATCAATTGCCTCTGCATATCGGAGTTTGACAGATGTTTTGAGTGACTGGAACTTCCGAAGGTCTGCCTTGTATCTGAACAAGGTTTTTTCATCAATTTCGGTCAGGAATTTTTCGGAAGAGAGTGCAATGCCAAGGGTTTTTCCGAACTCCGAAAGACGGCCGTAAAACTCCTCTCTGAGCTCATCATCGGCAAGTAGTATTTCATAGGCTTCCTCATCGTAGGAATGCTTAACCGTTTTGAATAGGTCCCAAAGATCGGAATACCGGCCTGGCAGTTTTTCGATTTCGCTGTTAATGGATGTCAGAGTGCCGACCAGATCCGATTCATCGAACCCTTCAAATGCGCTGTACATGGTAAGCGCTTTGTCCAACTCACCGAGGACGCTTGCATAGTCGACGATAAAGCCGAACTCTTTCCCCTCATGAAGACGGTTGACCCGAGCAATTGCCTGAAGCAGCGTGTGCTCTCTTAGCACCCTGCACAAATAAAGGACTGCGTTTCGCGGGGCGTCAAAACCCGTGAGCAGCTTATCAACGACAATAAGGATTTCAGGTTCGCTGCCGTGTTTAAACTGGTTGATGAGCTGCTTGGTGTATTCGTTTTCACGGCCATAGCGCTTCATCATTTTTTGCCAGTATTTTACGATTTCATCCGTAGTTTCGTCATCGGTCTCTTCATAACCTTCACGCATATCCGGCGGAGAGATAACGACCTCGGAACTGACAATGCCAATCTCATTCAGGTACGCGTTGTATTTGAGCGCTGATGCCTTATTCGGAGCCACCAGTTGTGCTTTAAATCCTGTTCCCTGCCAGCCCGCGCGAAAGTGTTCGCTGATGTCAAATGCTCTCATGTATATGACCTGATCGGCTTTGTTCAGCATTTCAGCCCGCGCATATTTCCGTTTCAGATCCGCCTGCTGTTCCTTGGTCAACCCTTGTGTGTGCCTTTCAAACCAGAGATCAACCGCCGTCTGGTTCTGTGTCATCTCTACATGCCTTCCCTCATACAGAAGCGGAACAACCGCACCGTCTTCAACGGCCTGTGTGATGGAATAATGGGGCTCCACCAGTTCACCGAATTTGGTAAAATTGTTTTTTTCCTTCTTTAAAAGCGGGGTGCCGGTAAAACCTAAATAACAGGCACGGGGAAACATCTGTCTCATCCGAGCGGAAAAGGAACCGAACTGGGTACGGTGGCTCTCGTCTACCAGAATGAAAATATCGGGCGATTTATCCTGATATTTTTTTACTGCGTAAGCCTTGTCGAATTTGTGAATGAGGGTTGTGATGATTCCTGACTTCTTTTCAGCGACTAACTCCAGCAGGTTTCTGCCAGATGTTGCCCGGTTCGCCTCAAGACCACAGGCGGCAAAGGTGTTCCCCAATTGCTTATCCAGGTCGTCACGATCTGTCACCAGCACAATTCGCGGATTTAAAATTTCAGGATCTAAGGCTAAGTTCCGGGCCAGCATCACCATGGTCAGTGACTTTCCCGAGCCTTGGGTGTGCCAGATCACACCGCCTTTACGTGAATTGGTGCTATCAAAGTGCTTTACCCGATTCAGGGTAGACTTGATGACGAAATACTGTTGATAGCGGGCAATCTTTTTGATTCCCCCATCAAACACCGTAAACTTCCACGCTAACTCCAAGAGCCTTTCCGGACGACAAAGGGAGAACAGCGACTTATCCTGCTCAGTCACCAGTCTGTTACCGGTAAATGCTTCCGGCTTAACATCAAAGGTCGATGAAATTCTGGCGACAATATCTTCGGTAAGTGGTTGGTTGACTACTGCTGCCAGCTTTTCAAACTCGCGCTCACCGTTATCCATCTGAGGCTCTTTCCATACACCCCAGAATTTTGCAGCGGTTCCCGTTGTTGCGTACATGGCGCTGTTTTTATTCAGTGCCAGCACCATCTGGCTGTAGATGAAGAGCTTCGGAATATAGTCATCATTCTGATTTCTAATCGATTGCGAAACAGCCTGTTCCACTTCAACCTGCGGCGCTTTACATTCAATCACGCAAAACGGAATACCATTAACGAAGAGAACAATATCCGGGCGGGCGGTTTCCGTTGATCGTGAACGCTCAACACTATATTCGACCGTCACATGAAACTTGTTGCGACCGGGATTGCGCCAGTCGATATAGTTCATATTGAAGCTTTTCGAGTCACCCTCAATGGTCTGCTCCATGGCCGTCCCGAGCGTGATCAGATCGTAAATGGCCTCATTAGTCTTAAGCAGTCCGTTGTATTTGATATTTTTCAGCTTCTGGATGGCCGATTGCACATTCTCCTCGCTGAAGAGATACTCGCTGCCCTTGTAACGAATGCGGTTTATCTCTTTGAGCTGGTTGCGCAGAATATTCTCCAACAAGACATTGGAATATCGCCCCTGACGTTCCGTCAATGTCTCTTCGGGGGAAATGTATTCATACCCCATGGCCACCAGTAATTGGACCGCAGGAATCTGGGAGGTCATCTTTTCGTTTATTTTAAATTCACACATAGTAACTACTCACACGTAGCAAGCGACTTAGCTACGATATCATTCGGAATTATAACTGCTTACAGGGTGTCGGAGATTTTCGTGACCAGGTTGGCGTAGCGTATTTATTCTACGTAAGTCGGCCTGATCGCGAGAAGATTCGGTGCCCTGTGAGCAGTTACCACACATAATATATTTCTCTCAGTTAGCTAGCCGATATGCTCATATCCAGATTGTATAAATTCGGCGCTTTTTTCTGAAATTCGGAAATTCCGAATTTCAGCAATTCTTTTTTTTGTTTTTGTTGTCTTCAATCTGCTTCACCGCCTTGTCAAAGTCGCTTAGCACTTTGGCCGAATTAGACTGGTGTTGGGTGTGAAATTTTTCATACTCGTCTTCGGCTAGCTGTTTAGCCATCTCATGAGAAACTTTACCGGCATGAGAGAGAATATTGCGATCATTAAGGGTCATAAAACTGTCCAGTTTCGTTATCCAGTCGCTCATATACATCGGAATGCGGCGCATGGCCTGCCCCTGAGCAAAAATCAAATATTGCTCCACCAGATTATTCAGCGCGGCCAATTCATCTTCGTTCAGATAGTTTTTAGCCGTGATGACATCCTGCTTGTGAACCTTTGCCCCCCGATAATTGGTTAGTCCCATATTGGGTTTAGCCGCATCGGCTCGGGAACGGACAATCTCAGCCGCCGTCTGGCCGGTAATCGCCCAGTGCATTTTGTTCTAAACCGTTTTGAAGAATTCTATGCTGACATCCAGCGTCGGATCATAGTCGATGCTGGTTGCGTAAATATCAGTGATTTTCTGATAAAAACGGCGTTCCGAGGTACGAATATCCTGAATCCGCAGTTCCAGCTCTTCAAAATAGTCAAACGGCAGATCCGGGTTCTTTAGCCGTTCGTCATCTAAGAGAAATCCCTTCTTAATAAACTCGGTCAGTTGCTGGGTGGCCCAGATGCGAAAGCGGGTCGCCACATGGCTTTTTACCCGATAACCCACAGAAATGATCATGTCCAGATTGTAATAGTCCAGCAACCGTTTTACCTCGCGGCTACCTTCCTGACGAACTGTCAAATATTTTTTGACAGTTGCCTCTGGAGCTAATTCGCCCTCCTCGTAAATCGAATTAATATGGTGACTTATATTCTGTTTGGAGCTCTGGAATAGCTCCGCTATCAACTGCTGAGTTAGCCAGACCGACTCATCCTCAAACCGTACATCGACCTTCAATTCCCCATCTTCGGTTCGATAAACCAAAAACTGCCCCTTCGAGGTCTCACTATCTTTATCTGAATCATGTCTATTTGCGTTCATCTATGATTACTCCTTCGGCTTCCACGATCTGTTTCTATTCGATGTTTTGGGGTTCTTTATTCATATCTCATCACTCTCCTACCTATGTTCAGCAATTACCCGTTCAGCCTCTTTGTCGTAGCCGTCCGCTAAGCCCCGCAAAGTAACAGCAAATCTTTGAAAACATTCATTTTCAGTGTCCTCGGCCCTTCTTCGAAATAATTCAGCCAATTCCCTTTCTGGTTTACCGGAGATTTGTAGAGCAATGCGATTGCACCCGTTGAACTGGCAACGTCCGGCAGCCCGTGCCCACAGTTCCCGTTCAACTTCTTTTTTTATGTAACGGGTGACTTTCTTGATATTTTGCGTGCTCTTACTCATACAATCCTCACTACAAATTCACCGCTACGCGCCACGCATACGCTGTTTTTCACGATGAAACACTCGGCCCAGTGAATACCGGTGTACGATGTAGCTTCTTTTTGTGTCAGGCCACCGACACCAGCGGTCTTTGACAAGACGATCTCTCCCCGTAACTGTCTGGCGTCTTCAGCTTCCTTCCCGGTATTAACGACCTGCCAGTAAACTTGAAATGTCGCTGGAACATTGGTGTTGGCACTGAACAACAGGGCGAGGTGTTTGTTCAGCGGCTCACCGGAATTGAATCCTTGCCACGATCCATTTGCCTTGTATTTGGCCGATATCTGGGCCGAATAGCTCAGGCCGAGAGGCCAGCAGGGCTTCTGCCGATGAGCGACGTTGAAAGACACCCCTCGATGTTGAGCGACGGTTAAACTCTTGCTGCTGTTGGCCGGTGATACCAGAGAACGGGTGTAGTGTTCTTCATCAAGCCTCTCTGCGATATTGAGAAAATCTTCCTTGGCCCAAGCCACCCACTGAAAAAATGCCTTCGCCCGAGTATGAGGAACACCGTTCTCGTTTTCATGCCATTTGTCGGCAAAGTTCTCCCCATGATTGGTCGGGTTCGGGATATGCCATTTACCGTCTGCCGTTCTTGTAATCAACGTATAGGCAGACTCCGCCATTGCTTCATCAAAACGAAAGGTGGGCTGCATCTGATCGGCATGTCGGGACAGGGTGTCTATCAAATTGCTCAGCGTCTCATAAATGCTCGATTCATTCCGGTAGATCTGAGCCGCCAGCACGGTTATGACCATAGAGATCGGTTTACATTTCTCGTTCTGCTGATTGCAAAAGCGAATGTCTCTATGCCTTTTCAGCAGCTGAATAGCCCGCTGTAGCGGTGTCTTCACATGAATATCCGGAACCGCATCCCTGTCGGTGAAGAGTCCGTCCTGACGGTAATTTTCAAAAAGGATCTGTTTCTGAGTCTGCTTTACATCCTCAAAAGCAGCCCTGTTTTTATCGTAAAACCACTCTGCAAAATCTTTAGGGTTGCTGGGCGACCAGTTATAAGAGCCGGTGTCACCGCATCTGTCCGTCACGGCAATGGTACTGCGATACCAGTAATAATCCCTGAAGGTACTCCAGCTTTCCTGTACCGATGGAAGAATGTCCATGTGAAAGCCAACGCCATCCTGCTCAGCGTAATTCAGGGTCCAGCAGCGCTTGCCCTCATCATCGATCATTTTCACGTAAGTGCCATGCGACTTCAGATGGTCCCCGACCTGATGTTTTACCGTTTTCGGAGTGGTCGTCTCTTTTTCATGTTCCAACCGGCAAACAATATCGATGTCATAATCGGCGTCTTTGCTGTCTTTATAGGGGCGTATCTCTGTCCCGAGTTTGAAGGACCCCTGCAGGTAAATTTCAGGATCTGCAGTTGCGCCATCATATTCACCATCGAGCAGATAGGACTTCATGGATTCAAAACGCTCCATGGCCTGTTTGTACTTCGATGGTGATATGTCCAGTTGCTCTGCCGCTTTTCCGAGGGCCTCTTCCCGTGTAACGATCCTATTCACCTGCAATCCCTCCATTTTGTATAAAAGCCCTGATCGATTCCGATTCATGGGTAAACTTGTGATCCGCCTTGGAGATGAGGTCATCCAATATGGACACATCATCCATCGGCAACGGCAGGTCAGATTCAAAATCAACCCGTTTGATCTGCTCAGGACGGAGCATGAGATTCAGGTAGTTCAGGGCACTCTGGCTCTGAAGGGATAAGATGAAGCTGATAAATTCCTTGTGTTTCCAGCCATTGACCAGTCCCCATTTGCGCGAGGCATTCGTTCCATACATGGTTTTTGAATGGCCGGTGCCGATTGACAGGATTTGTATATCGTCCTGAGCAATCCCAAGCCGCTTCTTGGCGTCAATCACCGCAGCCAGCGCAGGGTTATTGGCCCAGAGCCCGCCATCTGCGAGGAGATACTCATCCAACCGATGCGGATCGAAATAGGTCGGTGCCGAACAGGATGCCAATACCGCATCTTTGACCAGTACTTTGTTATCTCGGGTAAAATCCTTGGAGTAACCAGACTTCAGAACGTGAACACAACCATTGCCGATATCGGTGGCGGGAAGCAGCAGCGGTTTTTCTATCTCACCCAGCCGCTTGTCCTGAAATACTTCTGTGAGCACATTTTCCAGATATTGGGCATCGTAGACACTGTTGAACATGGGCTGGACGCTTTTTCCGGGCAGGAGAAACTGTTTCTTATGGAATATTCCGGCTCCGTGCTCTTTGTACATCGCCACGATGTCAGCCGCAGGAACACCCGTAGCTACCCCGGCCGCAATGATAGAGCCGGTGCTTGTTCCGGCAATCATGTCGAACGTGTCGAAGAGATTTATTTGAAGGCGTTCTTCGATACACTGAAGAACATGGGCGGGATATATTCCTCGAATCCCGCCGCCATCAATGCTCAATATTCTGAAAGGCTTACCCATGCAGTCTCCTTATTTTTTATCCTTAGGCGGGCACGGGTCGTTCCCATAGCTGTTGCCAGCCCGGATCTTTCCGTTCTCACCATGAATCTTGGTATCCGATTTCTGATTTCTAGCGATGTTCTCCGCCTTTTCAATGGCCTGCGCCTGTGTGCTGGTGACCTTAGTCGCCTTGCTGTTACCTTCGCCCTTGACCGCCCAGCCATCGGGATGTTTTACTACGTGCTGATTTTTACCTTTAGCCATGATTATGCCTCCGTGTATTGGTTAACGATTTCCGGTTTTACCCGCCACTTGCCGTTGAGCATTTTCTGCATCAGACCGCGTTTCTGGGTTTTGTATTTTTCTGCGAGCTGTTTCAACAGATCGATTTCGTGTTGAGCAGAGGACAGTGTCTCCGAGATTTGCTGTTGTTCTTCAAGCGACGGAATCAGCACCTTGATTTTAGAAAAATCTCCCCAGCGGAGACTGCCTCGGCGGTAAACAGATGAACTTGTCCTGACTTGGAAAATGTGTCGATAAATATCTGTTTTAAGCAGCTTGTACAAATAAGGTGAATGCACCTTCTCTTTTGAAGCTTCAAATACAACGTAGATCGGACTAACAATGCCTTTTTCACAGTGTTCAAGAAGGCCTATTGAACCCTCTTCGACATGATTTGAGGGATAGCCGAATTGTCCTTTTTTAACGACCTTGTAGTTTGATGTATCACTGCTGAATACTTGTTTCCCGAAGTAGTCCAGTGAATTAACAAATCCATCATATTTTGAGCATGACAGCACAGTCTCTTCGGACTCCCCGTTACGTGCGGAAACTTCCTTTGCAACTTTTCCAATCTTGACCAACTCCCAGTCAGATGGGTATTCAAAAATGTGTCCATCAGCCAACTCAATCTTTTGATTGCCCAATCTTTTATGACCCAAAAGCAGCCATCTCGACATCTGCCTTAATTGCTTTTCCTTCACCAGGATCAACCGTTCGGCTTTCTCGATGGCCTCATCCCAGGTGGACAGTAGATCGGCAATGGCTTTTTGCTCTGGAAGCGGGGGAAACGTTATGGCCAAACCAAGCAGCTTCTCTCGAGTTAAGTGTGCAATACTAGTCTCTCCCACTAGCCGAGTTAACTTGCCTCGGGAAGCGATGAACTGCATGTATAAATATAGATAATTCGTGGAGATATTTTCACGCTTTGGCCTGACCCGATGCAATGCTTTTTGATAATAGATCTCCATATCTGCTCCTTGCCATATTGCGCACCGACCTATCTCTCCACCTTCGCACATCAGCAAATCACCCTTTTGGAGTTTGTACTTAGCCTTTTCCCAATCAGAAAAGTTCATCTCGTTAAGCTTGCTGAAATCGAATTTCCCCCAGCGGACATTGAAATTGGCAAGATATGGGAATTGTGTACCAGTCTTCGCTTTCTCGCTCAGCATCTTTCCAAGCTGAACATCAAATAGATGCCCAATAGTTTTTTTTCCCCAACCAACCTTCATCGCGGAATCTCCTTGAGCTTCTTCGCCATATTCACCCACGCCGCTGTCAGTGCTTTTATATTTTTCGTTGCACTTTGTACATCAACCATTGTCATTATCTCCCTTCGGCAGCTCAGAGCCCTTAATCAGTTTCTTTTCCGTCGACTTCACCCGTCTTTCCAGCTTTTTGATATCCTCTTCGGGTGGCAGTTCTTCCGGTTTGATACCTCGTTCACCCAGCATATTCCTAACGCTGGAGTTATTCTGGACATGCTCACCGGTGATTGCGCGTTCTCCATGCAAATCATTTTGACGAACATTGTGATTGGTAATCTCGGTAGCTAGGTTTTTGGCGGCAATGGTTACTGTTGGCAGAAAGTCTGCCAGCGGCCGGTTGGATGGCATGCCCAGTTTTTCTTTCATTTTTGCCGTCGTATTTCCACCGAACAGCGCCGAATCTCCTTTGGAGCGGATTCTCCCGAACCCTCTGTCATCTACTCCGCGCTCATAAATATTTCGAGATAGTTCCGTTTCTGATTCGGTCAGTTTTTGACGAGCTTGAAGGCGCTCCTGCAAACGAAGTCGTTCTTCAATCATCTCCTGTTTTCGGGTTTGCACAGCAAAGTAAGTCTGGGCAAACGCAATGGATTTTTTACGGGGGTCACCATTTTGAGCGATCAGGTAACAGGCATAACGGGTGAGCATAATATCTTCGACAGGACGCTCTGCACCCGATCCGATTGTGACCATTTTCGTGACGCCACGAAAATGGTTACTAACCATCCCCCCTGCGGTTTCACAGGCAATGGAAGCTTTATGTATGACTTTGCTGAAATTCTCCCAGCGATCGTATCCTAGAGCCGACATGATCTCTCTAGCATACCAGAACTCTGTCGATTCATCGGGAATCTGTCGGACGATGGCATCAAATGAATTTTTTAGTTTTATGATTGTATTTTTATCCATCAAGCATCCCCCCGATTGATCTGCTGTAGTTTTTGAGCCATCTGTTTGCGGATTTCTATGAGCTCTTTTTCCAGAGCGTCAATTTCTTTCTCCACCGCATCAATGTCGATCTCTTCTTCCTCCTCAAAGGTGTCCACATAGCGGGGAATATTGAGGTTGAAGTCGTTTTCCTTAATCTCGGCAAACTCGGCCACATGAGCATATTTTTCTTCTTCTGCTCGATTGGTATAGGTTTTCATTATCTTGTCGATATGCGATTCCGAGAGGGTATTCTGGTTTTTTCTGGAGACAAATTCGCGGCTGGCATCGACAAAGAAGACGTTTTTGCATTCTTCGCGGGCTCCGCCTTTTTCACGGGAGCGGTCAAAGACCAGAATTGCCACCGGAATGTTGGTGGTCGGGAACAGGTTTCCCGGAAGACCGATCACGGCGTCCAACAGATTTTCCTCGATCATTTTCTGGCGTATACGGCCTTCTGCAGCGCCTCGGAACAGCACACCATGTGGAACCACTACTGCAACCCGGCCCTGCTTTTCAAGGGCGGTTTCCACCATGTGGCTGATAAAGGCCCAGTCGCCTTTACTTTTGGGTGGCACGCCGCGCCAGAAGCGGTTGTACTGATCGCTCTCGGCATTCTCGGCACCCCACTTGTCAAGCGAGAATGGCGGATTGGCCACCACGCAGTTGAATTTCATGAGCCGGTCATTTTCCACCAAAAGCGGGCTGTTCAGGGTGTCGCACCATTCCACCCTGGCGCTGTCAAAGCTGTGCAGGAACATGTTCATGCGGCAGAGCGCCCATGTGCTGCCATTGGACTCCTGTCCGAAGAGGGCAAAGTTGCGACCTGCCTGTGTATCGCCTCCCGCTTGCTTAGCGACTTCGGCAGCAGCCTGAACCAAAAGGCCGCCCGATCCGCAGGCCGGGTCACAGATACGATCGCCCGGTTTGGGTCCTGCCAGCTTGGCTACCAGCTCGGTCACCTTCAGCGGGGTAAAAAATTCGCCGGCCTTCTTTCCGGAGTCGGAGGCGAAGCGTTCAATTAGATAGATGTAGGTGTTGCCGATCACATCCTCGGAAACGAGGCTGGGCTTCATGTTGAGCTGTGGCTTGTGGAAATCTTCAAGCAGTTGTTTCAGACGGCGGTTCCTATCCTTGGTTTTTCCGAGATTGGCTTCGCTGTTGAAGTCGATATTCCGGAAGACCCCTTCGAGTTTGCTCTTGTTGCTCTCTTCAATATGGTCGAGCACGATGTTGATCAGCTCACCAATGTTGGCGGCTGAGCGGCGCTCATAGAGGCTGTAATAGGTAGCAGGGAATTCATCCAGAATCGTCTCGATGTCGGTATCATCATTTTTTTCAGTGAGTTTCACCACCGGGAGAACAAAACGTTCACGCCCGAGCTTGCGGCGGATACGAACATCGTCATCGCCATACTGCTTCTGATACTTTTCGTAGTGGTCCTGCCATACATCAGAGATGTATTTCACAAACAGCATTACCAGGATGTAGTCTTTGTACTGCGCCGGGTCAACAACGCCCCGAAAGGTGTCACACGCCGCCCATGCCGCGTTGTTGATGTCTTTCTGATCAATCTTACTGCTCATGTTTTATTTTCCTTTTGCAAACTGCATTAGTACTGTTGAAATGTATTGTTCTCGCTTATCGGCCAGCGCATGAAGCAGGGTTTGTTCACGAGCGGACAACGTGGCCAGCTCTACGATATTTTTTTGTTTTTCCAGACTTGGAAGCGTCACCTCCAGATCTTCAATCGCCTGCTTGCTGATCATTTTCTGAACCGTGCCTTTGGCCCTGCTGGTAAAAAAAATCTGCGCATCCCTTTGACTGATGTACCAGTTCAGATACTCGGGCAATACTCTGCTTGGCTTCGTCACCCGTATCCTAAATAAGGGAGCTGCGACAACTACCTTGCCCGGATCTTCAAGAAGAACTGCCGTCGTTGTCACATGACCGCGAGACCTGAATACCAGATCGCCTCTCTGTACGAGGTGATGCTCTTTCACGGTTTCCATATTGATTCTAACCAATTCATCGCAGCCGACCGTATTGTCATACAAAAGATCCTTCATCTGGATAACTGCAACTCCGCCATCTTTCGAGGCTTCGAGACGGGATCTGAACGAGTATCCCATCTGTACAGTTGCCAGGTATTTTATTTTCATCTTCATTTATTCACCTTGCAAGATGCTGTAATGCTATTTCTGTATAATGTATGAATGGGCGAGGTGTTTGTCAACCCTGATTTGCAAAAATGCCATTTCTGCACTTTTAATGTCATTTACTAGAAGCTGTTGGTTCCCAAATTCGTTAAACAAGAAAGGGGGTAAAGTTTTCAAAATGTATTGAAAGAAGAAAGTGAGAATTCACATTATATTGAATAGGTTTCAGGCAAGAATATGAGGTGGGGTAGTGTGTCTCCACAAAAGTCCCACTACCCCCTTCGTACAAGTATTCACGCTACCTGTTGAAATTATTTATTTGGTACTATTTGTAGACTTAGATGACAGTAAGTTAGCGTGGCTTGGGAAAAAGTATCCCTGAGAAAAGCCACCGTGCTGTCCTACTTGCCAAAGTTTTTTGTGGTGGCATGGTTATTCTTAAAAGATATCTGTAAAATAGGATATGTTTCGGTCTCTGTCCGAAAAATACAGAGAATGAACGTGGGAAGAATGGAGAAAATCAGGTGGCTGGAGAGAGATTTTGGAAAGATGTCAAAATAGTCGAAACCTTTTGAATACAAGGTAAAAAAAGAAAACCCGTCTACCCAGAGGATCACTCTGAAGAGACGGGTTGTCACCATTTAATTGGTGGAGGCGGCGGGAGTTGAACCCGCGTCCGGAAATACTCCCCTGCAGGCATCTACAAGTTTAGTTTCGTGAATGGGTTATTTATCGTGCCCCGACCCCTCCGAAACCAGAGGTTTTCAGCACTATCCGCTGTTTTGTTTCGCTATCGCGCCCACTGGAGAAACGTGTAAGCTATCCCACTGATGATGCTCGATTCCGGTACGCGGGAGTTACCGGAGGAGCAATGGCTTATTTATGCAGCCACGGCATATGCATAGTCGTCTGCGACTATATTTATTATCTTCCTGATTAACGAGGTGGGAAGACCTCGACTTGCAGCCCGAGCTTATATATCCCCGTCGAATCCGTTTCGCCCCCAAATATCGATCTGATTGTTAATCTGTATTTTGGCTCTGTTTTAAAGCCAGAAAATTCAGGTTTTAACAGTCTTGTTCAATCTTTGTATTTTTTCATAGCTCTCGACAGCTCCCGATCGCTTTGTTTTTGCTTCAGCGATTGGCGTTTGTCGTACTGTCTTTTTCCTCTGGCAAGGCCCAGTTCTACTTTTACCTTTCCATTGTCTATAAAGTATATCTTAAGCGGGATAAGCGCAATGCCTTTTTCTTTTAATTTGCCAATTAATTTTTTGATCTCCCGTTTGTGGAGCAGTAATTTGCGCGGGCGTAAAGGTTCTACCGGGTTATGAGTGGCAAAGCTGTAGGAGGAGATATGTACATTGTAGAGGTATACTTCCCCGTTATGAATATTTGCGTAGCCGTCGCGAATATTGGCCTTTCCGTTCCGTAGGGATTTCACCTCGGGTCCTTTGAGTACCATTCCGGCTTCAATGGTGGAGTCGATTTGATAATCATGAAAGGCTTTTTTGTTTTTACAAACGATCTTTATTCCCATGGATTCGTTATCTCTCTGGAGAATGGTGTAAATAAAAGAATGTCTTAAAGTGATAATAAGTTATTTGGGGTAGAGTTGGCAGTGGATTTTGTCATAACCTGCACTCCAATTTCTTTACCTATCCTTCGGCGGTTACCCTTAGTGCTTCTTGCACGGTGGTGACCCCTTTTCTTACCTTTTCCCAGGCATCCTCGCGTAAGGTGGTCATGCCTTCTCGGATGGCTATTTTGCGTAGTTCAGCGTGGGGAGCATTGGCTGAGACCATCTTTTTTATCTCCCCGGACATTGGAAAAACTTCAAAAATTCCGCATCGTCCGATATATCCAGTTCCCCGGCAACGATTACATCCGTGGCCTTTTCGTAACTCAACACTTCCCTCGGTGGTGACTGGGAACCCGGCTTTGCGTAGTTCGGATGAATCGACACTGTAGGGTTTAGAACAGTGCGGGCAAATTTTACGAACCAGTCGCTGAGCCAGAGAGCCCAATAGGGTTGAACCGATAAGAAACGGTTCAAGTCCCAGATCCTCTAGACGGACGATACTCGATACTGCATCGTTGGTGTGTAAGGTGGAAAATACCAGATGGCCGGTCAGTGCCGCCTGCACCGCGTGAGTAGCCGTTTCTAGGTCGCGAATCTCACCTATCATGATGATATCTGGATCTTGGCGCAGGATATTACGCAAAATCGATGAAAAAGTCACGTCGATCATGGGCTGAACAGCAATTTGATTAAACTCTTCATACACCATCTCCACCGGATCTTCCACCGTCAAAATATTCTTTTCCGGGGTAGCCACTTTTTTTAGAGTGGAGTAGAGGGTGGTGGATTTACCGCTACCAGTGGGGCCGGTAACCAGCACGATGCCGTGGGGTGAGGCAGTGAAGGAATTGTAAACCGAATAGTCGCGTTTGGAGAATCCGAGTTCATTAAGATCTTGAAAGACAACATCAGGGTCCAGGATCCTCATGACCAGTTTTTCACCAAAGGCCACTGGTACGGTGGAGAGACGTATTTCTGCCTCTTTACTGCCCTCGGTTTTGGAGCCGATTTTGATTCTACCGTCTTGTGGGCGACGTTTTTCAGCGATATCGAGCCGGGCCAATGATTTAATACGAGAGGTAACTGCGGAATGAATTACTTTGGGCAGTTTATAGATGGTATGTAGAACCCCGTCGATACGGAAACGCACCTGGCTGGTGTGGCGTTTAGGCTCAATGTGGATATCACTGGCTCGTTGCTCCAGGGCGTAGTGGAAGAGATGATTAACTGCTGCTTTGATGTGTTGGTCGGTGGAAGCAAATTCTTTGGTTGTGGAGAGCTTAACATATTGTTCCAGGTTGCCGATGTCGATAACTGCCCCGGTTCCAGAGGCCGGACCTCCGAACTGATCTTCCGCAGCTGATATGGAGCGTTGGAAACCGAAGAATTCGGCTAGGATTCTTTTGATGTCGCTTCTGGTGCTCAGGTAAGGGACAACCTGGACTTTGTTGGCTCGTTCGATATCTTCGAGCACCGAAAAGTTGTCTGGATTATAAATGACCACATGTAAAACTCCTTTGCGCACATCAAAGGGCAGGATCATATGGCGGACTGCAAAGTTTTTGGGAATCGTCTTGGTGACGATTTTCATGTCCAATTGCAAAGGATCTAGTTTTTTAAATGGTATATCGAGGTGTTTACTCACAGCCATCATGATCATATCATCGGTGAGCACTCCACCTTTTTTGGAGGTTTTTAATTCTACATTGAGCGATACGATAATGTCGACTAAGTCGGGAAAGCCTTTATCTAGCTGTTTATTATCAGTCCTGCGTCTTCCACCGCCAAATTGTTTAAGCAGTTTTTGGCCCTGAACCACCTTCTTTTTTGTGATATCTTTGCGTTGTGCGGGGGTGATAAGGTTTTGTTCCAGTAGGATGTCGAGTAACTTTTCGCTGTGTAGTAAGCTCATTATATTGTTGTTATGTAGTTTTTGTTAAATTTTTTATAAAGGTCCAGCTATGTTGTTACTAAACTTTTATTGTATTTTTATATAGTACGTTTTGCACGTAACGGTTGAGTGATAATAATGTTTGGTTTATTGACTTCGTAGGGACAGAGCGATGCGCTTTCTGTTTTTGTCCACCTCTAGTACTCGTACCGTAACCTGTTGACGTACCGTGACTACCTCGGCGGGGTCTTTGACGTATCGATCGGCTAATTGGCTGATATGAACCAGGCCATCTTGGTGGACTCCAATATCGACAAAGGCTCCAAATTTGGTGACATTGGTTATTATGCCGGGTAGGAGCATGCCCTCCCTTAGGTCTTCCATGGAATTAACACTTTGATCAAAGGCAAAAGCACTGAAG
>JAOTSI010000038.1 GCA_029865005.1 Desulfobulbaceae bacterium | reverse complement strand
CTCGGCTCCGGGCTTGCGCAGATAAAGAAATCGTTCCAGAGGCCGCTGATAAGCGGACCAGTGCATACCCGGCTCTTCCAACTCCCCACACAGCCGATCGATATAATTCATTTTAGAATCCATATCATCGAGATAATGAAGTAAAATTGCCTCCACGGTTTGGGGCAAAATAGGCGCACCATATTCATGCCGCCCATGATGACTAAGAATCAAATGAATAACCTGATCCAAACGCTCACGAGACAACAGACTTACCTTCTCTCCCTCGCTCCGTACAATTTCACTCCCCAACAACATATGACCGATCAACCGACCAGAATCGGTATAATCAAAGGGGGGTTGATCATAGGAAAATTCCCGTACTTTACCAAGATCATGCAACAAAGCCCCGGCAATTAAGATATCACGATCAACTTGAGGATAATGGGTGGCCATCTTGTCTGCCAAACCAGTAACTGACAAAGTATGTTCTAGCAAGCCAGACAAATAGGCATGATGCATCTTTTTCGCCGCCGGGGCCGCCGCAAAATCTTCCCGTAATTTCCCCTTAAAGATACGGCGCAGCAACTTAGCCACTCCCTTATCTTTCACCGAGCCGATAAACCGATCCAATTCTGCAAGCATGACACCAGAGGGCCGGTCACTACAGGGCAGATAGTCAGCAGGATCCACCCGAGGATCATCCCTGCTGATCTCCTGAAGATGATCTACCTTTAACTGTAGCTCATCGCGAAAAGACTGGGCCATAGCTCGCACCAAAACCATATTGCCCTTGGCGGCCTGGGAGGCGAACAGCTCGGCATTGTCCCAGACCCGGCAACTTATCTCGCCTGTTTTATCCATTAGAGTAAGGATCAGATAGGGCTTTCCCGCCTTAGTTTCAGCCTGCGCCAGATGCGACACCAGGAAGATTTCCTCCACCTGTTGCCCTGCCTGTAACTGCTCGACAAAAAGCTCCTTACCCATAATTAGCCCACCCCTTGTGCTTAAATTAGAACTACAGCAAGAAAAACTTGGACAATATTTACCCTGGATCTCTACTCATTTTAAAGGCACGGCAACGTCCACAGAGCTTCATTACAAAACTATTGCCACAACAAAAAATAGAAAAAAAGCAATATTAACCAATTAATGTATTGCAAAATTCCTTATACGTTAAACCTGAAATTAATACAATCTCCGTCCTTAACCACGTATTCCTTACCTTCCGAGCGCAGCACGCCTTTATCCCGAGCCTTGGACTCTGAGCCACAGGCTACATAATCATCATATGCAATCACCTCTGCCCGAATAAAGCCGCGCTCAAAATCTGAATGGATTTTCCCAGCCGCCCCAGGACCTTTGGTGCCCTTGGTAATGGTCCAGGCCCTGGTTTCCTTTTCACCAACGGTGAAATAAGTGATTAAACCAAGCAACTCATAACCAGCATTGATCAGTCGATTAAGGCCAGGCTCTTCCAAACCAAGATCTTCAAGAAAGGCTTCCCGTTCCTCGGGGTCGAGCAAACTCAACTCCTGTTCAATACCACCGGCGATCATCACAACTCCGGCATTCTCTTTGGCTGCCACTTCTTGAAGTTGGCGTACATAATCGTTGCCATCAATCAAATCATCTTCGTTTACATTAGCGACATACAATACCGGCTTATCGGTGAGCAAGCACAACTCTTTCATCAATTCCTTTTGAGCTTCGCTCTCATCATCGCCATTGGTGGCCAAACGAGCAGGATCTCCCGCATCAAGAACAGCCTGGATTTTTTCCAGCACAGCCACCTGCGCGATCATTTTCTTGTCTCCTGACTTGGCCTGGTTCCTGGTTTTAGCCAGTCGCCTTTCCACAGAATCAAGATCAGCCAAAATCAACTCGGTATTAATAACATCACGATCGCGCAACGGATCCACCGAACCATCCACATGAACCACATTGCCATCCTCAAAACAACGTACAACATGGAGAATAGCATCAACTTGACGAATATGACCAAGAAACTGATTACCCAGACCCTCACCCTGACTGGCCCCTTTGACCAAGCCAGCAATATCGACAAATTCCATCTGGGTAGGTATCTTACTTTTTGTCTTAGCCAGATCTGCCAGCACATCCAAACGTTTATCAGGAACCGCAACTATTCCCACATTGGGTTCAATGGTACAAAACGGATAATTTTCCGCCCCAATGGCGGCAGCGGTCAACGCATTAAAGATGGTGGACTTACCGACATTGGGTAATCCAACTATTCCACAACAAAATCCCATAATTTCCTCTTCTACGGCCCTAGCCGTTAATCATACTTAATATATATAATCAGCAAACGGGCTTTACCCGTCAAAACTCAAATAACAAACTGAACATTTAACCTAATTGATAAACAGCCACAAAATCCCCCTTGAACAGCAAGAACCTCGCTCCAACCCCTCATGTTACTTGCTCTGTCCCTAGAATACTGTATACTCATTATTATCCGTGCTATTTATGGGTATTTCAAACACCAAAAATAATCATCATCATAAAGATGGTACTCTAACAATTATTTTTCGCAAAACGTAGAAATCTAGTCAAAAGGCCATAAATAAACGGACTCATTTATCTCTCATCGAAGTACCGAGTTTAAGGTACTTGTTGATACACCATCTACTAATATTTATGCAAGCAGTTATCAAATTTCCATGAACCAAGATATCCTGATCACCAATGTTGTCGCCCTGAGCTCACCTGATAGTAATAACCCTCTCCCCTCCGCTTTCATCGCCATTAAAGACGGCCTGATCAGCGAAATCGGCCCCATGGACCAACTGGGAGAACACAAGGCCTCCACCATCATAAATGGCGAAAACCAACTCGCCATGCCAGGCCTGGTCAATACCCATTGCCACGCACCCATGACCCTATTTCGTGGCTACGCCGACGATCTCCAACTAATGGAGTGGCTCAACGAAAATATCTTTCCGGCAGAAGCTAAAAACGTCAACCCTGACATGGTCTACTGGTGCACCAAGCTGGCGGCAGCCGAAATGATACTCTCCGGCACCACCATGGTAGCAGACGCCTACTTCCATGAACACGATGCCGCCCGCGCCTTTTGCGAAATTGGCCTACGTGCGGTGGTCTCCCACGGGGTAATCGACTTCCCTGCCCCCGGCGTACCAGACCCGAGCCGCAACATTGAAGCGGTTGAAACTTTTATTGATTACTGGACCGACCGGGACCCCCTTATCACCCCGGCGGTTTTCGCTCACTCACCCTATACCTGCTCTCCGACCACCTTACAAAAAGCTAAGGAGCTGAGCCGAGCCAAAGGCCTAAAATTTTTCATTCACGCAGCCGAAACAGAACATGAAGCATCTATTATGATAGAACCCAAAGGCGATTCACCCATTCGCCACCTGGCCGCCCTTGGAATCCTAGACGACGATACCGTCTGCATTCACTGCGTATGGCTAGACAAAGAAGATCTCCATATTCTAGCCCAAAGCGGGGCCGGGGTTTCCACCTGCCCCCAATCCAACCTTAAACTCGCTTCAGGTATGGCACCCCTTGCCCAAATGCTGAGCCTAGGAATTCCATTAGGCCTCGGAACCGACGGCCCAGCAAGCAACAATACTCTGGACATGTTCAGGGAGATGGATATATGCGCTAAGATCCATAAAATAAGAGAAAAGAATCCAGTGGCGGTTCCAGCTAAAACCATCCTCAAACTCGCCACCACCGAAGGAAAAAAACTACTCGCCGGAAATAATGCAATTACCGGACTTAAAGTGGGCGCTCCAGCTGACCTCATTCTCATTACCCTTAATTCCCCACACTTGCAACCTTTCTACCACCCTGACCTGCTATGCTACTCCCCTTGCGGAGCCGAAGTGAACAGTTCAATCATCAACGGTCGCCTGGTCATGCATCAACGTAAGCTCCTCACCATAGACCTTGCTGAAACAACAAACCGAGTCCGCGAACTAGCAACAAAACTTCAATAAGATAAGTTGATCCAAGATTCAACCAGAGACTTATTAGCAGACGACCGAATCATTTTTTTTTAATTCAACCGTTGATCACTATTGTTTTTCTTTTTCGCATCGCATATAGTGGCACGCATCAAACGCCGGAGTGGTGAAACTGGTAGACGCACTGGACTCAAAATCCAGCGGGCCTTGCGCCCGTGTCGGTTCGATTCCGACCTCCGGCACCAGAAATCCAACGGGTTACAGGCCAAAAGGCTTGTAACCCGTTTTTTCATTGATGGCTACATTCCTCAAAGGCCTTTCGACCCTGATTCACAAATCCTGATCTTCAAGATCCATAGCGCCTTACAAGCCACAGCCATGCTACTTTTTATGATTCTTTTGAATTTCTAGTTGATAATACCTAGCACCCCTCACACTATAGCCGTCAGGCTAATTATTGCAGCAGTAAGATATTGCAACACAAAACGAACTTACACCTTACTGTACGCTGTAGGAACACCCCTTTATGGATGCCCGCTGAGCTAATTGAAAGAATAGAAAATTATTATTTTTATGTTAACTGTTAGCAATAAATAAATGCTTGTAGATTAGGGTTATTAAGGCGGGCACCCACAAGGAGTGCCCCTACAGTCCGAGACAGGCTACAAGTTTATTTTATAATGCAATACCAACCTTTTACCTGAACCAACCTAACGAATATGCCCCTCATCCCTCACTGTCTAACACATGAAACACTTAAACTAGCACATTACTAGAAACACAGACCTACCTATCTTCATACTCCTCAAGTTCAAGCGCAGTATATATAAATAACCGTTCACCGGGTTTAAAATACAAGTTCTATTAAATCAGTGTGATAAGCGTTACCAGCGCTGCGGATGTGTGAAAGCTGGCCGGTGAACAATAGTTAATCCTATGATAGTCCGGGCTGATCACACGCAGACGTGGTGTTAGTGAACTCTTACCAAAAATTAAAGGAAATGATTACCTCCACCGTTAACAGCGGAGTTAATCATTTCTCTGCTGATAATATTTCCTATTACATTTCAGCACTTATTATCAGTAATGAATTTTTATCAACAACATAAAAGTATTGACTTATATTAAGTATCAAATATATACTTAACCAATAGAGTTCAAAAATTTTTATAAATACCCTCTTTTCAAGAGTACCTATGAATGACTAGCGCTAGTGAATGGCCGACACCACTTATCGACCGGAGATGCAATGTGAATTTAACACTTACGACTGCTTTGATATTATATGCCATCTTGTTATGCCCTGGCCCCTCCTTCGCAACAATGGGTAGCAATAGCGCTAACTACACACTAACACTAATCAATGGCTGCTCCGTTGACAGTTCTGCAGCCTCTACTTTTTTCGGCACCTATCCTGTAAACTTTTCTGCACTATTCGGGGTAAACGCCGGTAGTATCGAAGTAAACTGTAACACTGGAACAATATACCGAGTGGGAATGGACCACGGACTAAACAATACCCTCCCCGGCCCTCCAGCCATGAAAAGTCCCGCAGATCCAAACCTTATTTACTATTTTATATTGGTTAATGGTGTTGATTTTGGTGATTCAGGACTAAACGCAATTGATGGATCCTATATCGAATCCAATCCGGCCACAGCTATTGACGGTGTCGGCACATCGAGCCCTACTTCCTATTACCTAACCGCAGATATCGGATTGGTTCCAACAGTCGGTTTTCCATCAGGTACCTATACCGATACGGTTACCTTTACAGTGGCTTGGTAAAGAATATATATTGGATATTATGAATTATTATTTTATACCCCCAAAAATTCCCAGTTAAGCGATTTAATATAAGGTTTTACAATAAAAAAAACTTTTCTCAATCGGAACAATTCGCTCATAAAAATGAGCAAGAAAAACAACTTAACATTATAATTATCTAATTCAAAAAAACGTAACCACACTAAATACCATATATTTATATAAACCTTTTCTGTCGCTATAGCTTTTCTATACAGCAGAAACCAATTGTGCGAAGATATGGTGCCAATGTGCGGCTACAGAAATATCCTAAAAACCCGCTGGGGGTACCAAAAAGGATGAAACAAGAGAGGGACAAAACATGAAAATGAAGCAGACAATAAGCTTACTTGGACTAGCTCTTCTGCTGATAGCAGGGACAGCTTCCGCAATGACGAACAATGCTACTGGCGATTATTCATTGACCCTAGTTGACGGCTGTGCCATTGACGCCAGCGGGGCGAGCACCAATTTCGGTACTTTTCCCGTCGACTCAGACATGTTAGTAGGAGTAAGCGCCGGATCCATTGCAGTAAATTGTACAACCGACACTCCATATCTGGTTGGAATGGGGGGAGGGCTACACCCTGACTTTATGGGTCCAACAATGATGGAGCCAATAAGTTGGGCACAAATTGAATACTCGATCTTAGTTAACGGTATGCTATTTGGCGATTTTGATTTAAGCATGGTAGACGGATCATACATAGAAACAAACCAATCAGGTAACCCTATTATGGACATTGGCACCTCCACACCAAAAATTTATAACCTCACCGCTGAAATATATTTAGATCCCATGCTTGGATTTCCTGCAGGCACCTATACAGATACAGTTACCTTTACAGTTGCTTGGTAAATAAAAGCCCCAACATACTTAACTGATTAATCTAAAAATTATATATATAAACCAAATGCCCAAAATAGTTATACTTGGGCAATATAAAGATAAAACCCACAAATAGGGAGTTATAAGATGAAAATGAAACTTGCTGCCAGCATACTTGGCCTAGCCATAATATCAACAGGCGGAACCACTTTTGCTGGGATAGCTTCCGATACTGCGATCTACACCATTACCTTAACAGCTGGATGCACAATCAATACCACTGCCGCTTCCACCGATTTCGGAGCTTACCCCGTTGATAATGTAGCATTAACCGGAGTCAATGCTGGCAGTATTGCCGTTGATTGCACTACCGGAACACCTTACATGGTTGGCATGAATGAGGGCTCTAACTGGACGGGCACTAGCCCTGCCATGATTGAAACTGGGGGGGCAACCATCCCTTACAATATTATTTATAACGGGTCCGCTTTAGGTGACAATGGTTTAAATTCAGTAGACAGTGGATATGTGGAGACCAATTCAGCAGCTTCCATAAGTGATTCAGGTACTGGCGTAGCAGTAAATTATACCCTTACCGCCGATATAGCTTTGGACCCTGCCGGATTAACCCCTGGTTCCTATGCCGACACTGTTCTCTTTACCGTGGTTTGGTAACAAAACAGGTTTCAAATTACCTATATTTAACTTTTCTTTAATAATCGCCCGGCATAGAAATTATGCTGGGCGTTTTTGTATTTCGCTTATTGTCCTATGATCATAAAAAGTTGTTTGTTCCTTATTCTAATATTGTTACAGTTTCTTACTGACGTTGCAGCCAATTGCACCTTACTCCTGCCCAGTAAAGGGGACTTTGACCAAAGCGATGGCAATTCCAATATCGGACCTTTTAGGCTTACTGATATCATAATGGATTGCGATGCTGAATATCGGCTCGGTCTTGATGGAGGACTCCACCTTCTCGGTACCCGTCGCCTTCATGACGGAGCCGGGAACTACATCACCTACTATCTGTGGAAAGATAAGGGGGCTAGCATGGAATGGGGCAATAGCGGTCTGGAAGGAATACCTTACCTTGCGAGTCCTCTCACGGGCAACGGAAACGGCACTAAAACATCCAAGAATATTTTTACCACAGCTCTCGGTGATAGAACACTACCGCCTGGTACCTATAACGACCGGGTAAGAGTTGTTCTGGCATATCCTCCTTATGGAGTGGAAAATACCTTGAGCGCTGACCTATACCTCACCCTTACGCTAACCGGATCATGTACGCTTTCCACTGATAATATCCAGGGGTTCGGAGAATGGCCCCCTGATGCAAGAGACGTACACGGTGCTGAGCTGGGTGGGATAAGCGTAACTTGCACTCCAGGCTTAAACTATAAAGTTGGGATGGATAGCGGACGCAATTATATACACGGATCAAGGAACATGCGATTTCAAGATGAAACCATCCCCTATACCATCTGGGCGAATAGTAGCCGCACCATAGGGTGGGGCGATAAAGGTTTAGCTGAAATCGAACCTAACTATACCGAAACCCATGCTGCTTCTGCCCAAAACGGGATCGGAAGTGGGAACGCACAAAACTTTTCCGTCTGGGGAGATGCTCAGATCCTAGGTAAAAAGCCGGGCACTTATAGCGATACTGTTAATATAACAATTATATGGCATTAGGGTTGCGAGAAAACTTTAATATCCTATAATTGTATACTTTTTTTAAACGTCTTCTTTATCAAGATAACAGTTTCATGTCTTATTATGCGTTTGTTACCTTGATAAAAAACCGAACAGGTAAGCGATAGTACCAGAGATTGGATAATTTATTTTTTCCGCTCCCCTGTGCCATATCAGGATCCCCATAACATTTTTTTCGTACCATGTCATATGGCTTATAACTAATTGATTTAATACACCTCGAGATAGTAAGTGGTCACATACTTTTTTTCATTATTTCAAGACAAAACAATAAAGGCTGTCATGTCTATTTTTAAAACATTTTTTTTGCTGTTTCTTTGCTTCATATGGACCTCTCCAGCCCTAGGAAGGGCCAATCTCAGTATATGGCCGGTGGAGGTATCCTTATGGCCTGAAAATAAAATAAGTGAAATAAACCTGAGCAACAAAGGACTGGAGGTTGTTCGCCTTCAAATATATGCCAAACACTGGGACATGGATAAGAATGGAAAATTCATTGAGGCCGATACCGGTGAATTTGTCTTTTACCCTCGCTTGCTAACCATACCGGCAGGGGAGACAAAAACATTACGGGTTGGCTACAATGGAGACTTTCCTCCCCTTGAAAAATCTTACCGTCTATATATTCATGAGCTTCCAGAACTTAATCAAGGCGAGAAGGAAAACAGTTCCGGGGTAAAGGTTGGTTTTAATATGCTCATGCGACTAAGCGTACCTTTATTCGTTAGCCCCTCCAAAAAGAGCCCACTAGTACAACCAATCGTTGATACGGTGAATAAAACTACCAGTGGAATTAAGGTCTCTCTTAGCAACCCTGGAGCGAATCACTTAGAAATTAAAAATATTTCTGCCAAATTAACCGATAACAAAGGAGCCACTCTCACCAAAGGAGAAGCCAAATTAAAATTTTTCCGTATTTTGCCCAAACGAAACATGTTCATAGAAGTGCCACTTGATGTAAAGCAATGTGGAGCTGCCGCCCAATTACAAATTAATTTCTTACTGGGCAAGGGTGATAAAGAAATAAAGATGACCATGCCCTTACATGCGGATTGCAGGAAAATTTAACCTAGGTCATGAAAATTCGTTCCAAATGGATGCAACCTATTTGGTTAATCATTTTTCTACATTTATTGTTCAGCAATTCTCTGACCACGAAGGTCTTGGCGAATCAAATGATTATTCTGGACGTGGTGGTTAATGATTACCGGGAAGGTGAACATTTTTTCACCTGCACCCCAGATGATGACATCCTTGTACCCCCCAGTTTCTTGGCCGACATCCGTTTACGAGAAGATCTGTGGACCACCAACTCGGCCCAAAAACTAATCTCCCTGCGCAGCCTTGTTCCTGCGGTGCAATTCGATCTGGATCATAATGATGCGCTATTAACCATGAGCATTGAACCGGAGTATTTCACCCTGCAAAATATTTCAAATAAACGTGACAACCTGCCAGCACCGAGTCGCCGTTTTATATATCCAAATCCATTTTCCGCCTTCTTCAATTATCAAATCCAGGCCACCTACCTTGACACAGGATTTTCATATTATTCCTTACCCTCAGAAATCGGCATTAACTGGAAGCAATGGTTATTGCACAGTAGCTTCCAGAGTGGTTACAACGGCAATGATCTCGATTTCGCACGATCAAAAACCAGTTTAACCCTGGATTCTCAGGAGGGTATGAGCAGATTGATTTTGGGAGATTTCAACTCTCGAAACACCCGCCTCCTGCAAGGTGGTCAATTCGGAGGCATTTCTTGGGGCAGCAACTTCTCCTTAAATCGTGATTTCCAACCGTATCCCGATTCAAAATTGGATACCATCATAGATACCCCCACCCGTGCCGGTCTTTATAGGGGAGGACAGTTAGTGAAGGAGTGGGACTTATTACCAGGCGCAGTGAGTTTTTCGGATCTTGATTTATATGGTGGCAGTGAGGCGAGCCTTCTTCTCAAGGATATATTCGGAAGGGAACGAACTCTGAGTCTACCTGAACTCCTGCGGGGACATTATGTCCTTCGTCAAGGTGTTCACGAATACAGTCATAATCTGGGTTTTGATCGTAAATATGATATCGGACAGGAAAACGATTATGGCGATCTCACTTTTTTGGGGTTTCACCGCTACGGCCTTACCGACCACTTCTCCTCAGGAATTCATTACTTATTACGGGACAACCTTTTTAATATTGGCCCCATGATGGGAATGAGACTTGGAGATCACTTATTCGGCATGGAAGCAATGTATTCTTCCACAGATGATAGTAACGGTTATGCTTTGGCCTTCAATCATAGTTTTCGTTGGCGAAAATTTCAAAGTAATCTTTCACTATCTAACTATAGCCGTAACTTCACAAGAGATTTCACAGAGTCACCCTATGACTCCAACGCGATGAATTATGTGGGCAATATCGGAATTAATTATTTCTTGGGAGGACTTGGCTCCCTAGGATTCGGGTATAATGAATTTTGTCACTGGGATGATGAGCCGCTGGCCAAAGCCACGGTAAATTATCAAAAAAATATTTTCAAACCATTAACCCTATCTGCTAGTTTAAGGATAGATGTAAAAGGGACCAACGAAAAACAGTTGGTAGTAACTCTTTTCTATCGTCCACAAGATGAAGATTACCGCCAATATATCGACAATATCGGGTATCAATTCAATAAGGGTACCGATGAGGGGAACAGGCATCAATTACGAATGCAAAAGAGTTCCCAATCGATAGACGGGATTGGTTATAATTTTACAGTTGCACAAGAAGAAGACGGCGATTTAAGCGGCAGTGCACGTGCTGATTATATCAATAAATATGGCTTATTCACCACCTCATTTCAAAATACTTTGAGCGGGAATAGCGGATATTTAAGTGCAGCCGGAGGGATGGGATTTCTTGACGGCGGTTTATATTTCGGTCGCCCGATCACCGATAGCTTCGCGGTAGTTGAAGTGGAGGGACTTGATGATGTGCCCATCTATTACAATAATAACTACGCTGGTAAGGTCAGTGACGGCGATACCATCCTCATCCCCTCCCTTGCTTCTTATTCTGAAAATCATCTAACTGTTCACGCCAAAGATTTACCCCTTAATTACGAACTAGAAGAAAAACATAAATACATAAATATTGGTCAACGTAGTGGAACCAAAATAAAAATCAAGGGATTCAAATTCACTGCAGTAGAAGGAAGAGTGAGCTTAAAGGGTAATACTTCTCCAGGAATGTTAACCACCGTCCCTATTGAAATAGAAGCCCTGGGTAAAAAAATAAAAAGCTTTACCGGTGAGAACGGCTATTTTTATGTTGAAAACATCCCTGCCGGTAAAAGCATATTGCATGTATCGGCTGGAGATAGAAGATGTGTAGCACGCTTAAATGTCCCGAAGTCTAAGGATATTATAATCAATATGGGGGATATCAAATGTAGCCCAATTGGCGACTCCCTGAGTTCAAGGATTATTATTAACCCTGTAAATATATTCAAAAAGAAACAAACAATAACAATGAGCTCCTCAACTATCCGAATTAACAGAATGATCATTCGATAAGAATGAACTATTCAAACTGATACTGTTCACTATAATTGATGGACCATCCATCACATTGTTAAATTTGCCTATAAACAATCCTCAGGATGCTAAATTCCTCCATGAGGCAAGCAAGTCTATCCTGGTTGTTTTCAGAAAAACTATATGACTGAGTATAATTTACAGGAAAATTATTTGATGGATAAGTTTCAATTGTAATACATATCACTCTTAGGCTCTGCCCTTTAAATGTCAATATTACCCTTTCCCAACAAAGATACGTCGACAACTGTTTCTACATATATAAATTATTAATACCAGCTCGTTACAGTTTGCCCACTGTACGATCCTTTAATTATGAAGGAGCTTTGATGCAGAAACGCATGACTCATTCTTTACATCTAATTAGCTTCCTAAAAAATTTTGAAGGTTAAATCACGGTTACCTAACGAATCCACAGACAGGTTCTACTATAACGACAGAACTACATCAGGCAGTATCTGGTACGGTGTTTTTGGGGTAAAAAATAGCGAGTGACTATATTGTAACCAAGTACAAAAATATATCTAGCCACTCGAACATTTATAGGATATTTTTAAAAAGAAGAATTTGTCGAAATTAATAATCCCTATCATATTATATCCTTTTACGCATTATGCAGTTTAAATAACATCCATTTCATCTGAGGATAGTGAAATGTGCTGAAGCTACAAACCTATTTATCATAAAAATCCTCAACGATTGAATATCAAGGGAGATTTCTTATAAGCAAATAGTAGGTTATCTTGAAAAAGATAAAAAGGATTAGAGACAGGTTCACTCAATTTACTTTTATAATAACGAAAAGATAATAACGATAAAGTTACCATTACACGTGGATTTACCAGTGAATGTACCCTTCCATTAACTTTCAAGAAAAGTGCATACTAGCCAACCATTGTTGGTAGTAAAATATAAAAGGAGATTTATATGATTAATGGTAAGAAATTATTTTTTTATCTATGTGTTTTTTTGTTAACCTCAACGTTGATTCCATTAAAAAATGGGTGAGCACCACAGCCCAAATTAACTAGCCCACCCCATTATATTTAATAAAAGAGAAGCTGCTTCTATTATGCCCCCCCGAAGCCTTAATTAGAATATCTGCAAAAATGCGCACAAACGTGGCCCTATTTTGGGGTTTGCAATTTAACAATTACTCTTTTTTAGTTTTCTCCCTATTAGTTCGTCCCATAACACTTACAAAGTGTCTCTTCCAGAACCGTCTCTGACGCCCCGCCTAAACCCAATCTAAAACCTTATGAAGATCGTGGTTGACACTTTCACCTGTAACATCCCAGTATTATATAAAAATAACAAAACAGTTACTAGTTAACTTTGGCACAAAAAATTGTCAAGTATGAATATATTACCTGACAAAAAATGTTACCTAGACCTCCTATAGCGTCATCAATGTCAACTATGTTAGTGCTGATTTTCCCTCCAAGCCAATGTCAGTCATGAAATATCTTTATCGTACTTGGCCACAGTGTTCATAACTAACTGATTTGATACAATGTGAATTCTCAGGTAGTCCCAAGAAGTTCATATTCAAACAGTTGTTGCTCTGCTCTCCATAGCCCTACTATGCGGACAGTGGCACCCCCATGAAGATGAGACACTTGTGACAATTTACTCTTTATCCGTTGTTTTCAGCACCAGGTCCGCTTGATTTATTACAGCATAGGACAATTTTCTATTTTTTTGTTAACTAACGACAAAAGATTTTCAGCCTATTCCTGCCCCTTCAACAATAAAAATTTACGCTACCACAGACACTTAAAACATAAAGAAGAAAGGGCAAGATTATAACATGTAGGCGTACAAGAAACTCTTTCGGTTTTACTAGGAATCCACTGGGATAGGGGCTTAGTACTGTCTCAGGAAAGAAACGAAAGACTAATATATAAATTATGACAGACTAGACAAAAAAGCGTCAGGTCGACTTTTGGCTTAGTTTCCACATGAAGTGCAAATGTTTCTAGGGGTCAGGTCGACTTTTGATTTTACCTCTACTCGTATTAACTAATACCCAGAGGGGTCAGGTCGACTTTTAGCTTAGTTTCTATATGAAGTGCAAATTTTTCTAGGGGCCAGGTCGGCTTTTGATTTTACTTCTACTTATATTAACTAGTACCCAGTAAAGTCAGGTCCCCTCTTGACCCTAGATTACCATTTCAGTAAGTGATCACAGTTACCTCATATTCATGCGGTTGCCCTTCCCCGCATAGATGGGCTATAGCGAGCAGCGGCAACTATATAAATCTGAGGCACCTATGACCACTTACTATCTCACGGTATATTAAATCAGCTAGTTACAAGCCCTGTGTTCAGATACCCATTCCAAAAAAGGGTCTGGTATACTTTTAGCCTTACTATATTGTCTTGCCTCAGGGTCAAGTACTCGTTTGACTGTTATTATTTCACTCAAGCCCTCAAGCATAAAATCCCTTAATTTAAGCCTATTCGACAATCTAATTAAAATCGATTTATTATATATATTTCAAGATACCTACTCGTCCCTATCAAGGGAGCAACACGCTAAAAGTTCAGATTAGATTAATATTATTATCCTCGACTCGTTATAAATTCATTCAAATCTGAATCCAGAATATTTTTAAGCTCAACAAAATTGTCTCCTCGAGTTTCGACGAATAATATACCAAAAACAGGATATTTCCGGTAATCAATTTTCCTAAGCTCCAAGGGCTTTTCAAAATTTGACAGCAACTTCTCATAATCAAAGGATAGGATCTCAGCCCCGTCTATCCCGGTTGAGTTATCTAAAATTATAATGCTAAAGAGCTTCCCTTCTTTTTCTTTGAGAACCTCTGGCCAATCCGGCTTAATACCTGAATAATAATTAAGATACGGGTTAATACCATAAGCCGAGAAGGTCAAGTCGGCAGTAGTACACCAACCGCCAAAACGCATGGGATTTACTTCGATTGGCAGTAATGTACCATCTATATCACGCCTTAGCTCGATGTGGACCGGAAAATTCTTAATCCCAGCTACCTCTCCGATCTTCCGGACAAAAGAGGTAAATTCTTCCATATTCGTTTCGATAATATCTTTTGATGAGGTGTAAATACGGTCGCTGACATCAGTAGATGATGAAAAGGTATGTTTTAATATGCCGAGAATGACCGGTTCCCCAGTGGAATCAAAATATGCATCCACCGCAAATTCATCGCCATGAATACATTGTTCAATGATAAATGAACTGGTGTCCAATACCTCTTCTGGATACAACCCCTTAACTTTCTCTATCTCCCTGGTTATAGAGCCAATGGCATTCAGCCACTCCTCGTGGTTAGAAATTTTATAAACCCCCATACTGAAAAAACCAACAGTCGGCTTGATAATAAATGGAAGTGGGATTTCATTAAACTTAACTGCCGACAAATTTTCGACGCAAACCTCCTGGAAATAGAAATCTGGGAAAATTGATTTTGTGAGTTGCCTGAATTTTACCTTATTTTTAAATAGCTCTATTTTGGCAGGAAGGTTGCTGAAGGCAAAATGCTCCGATATCCAACCGATGGCATTTTCAGATGTAGTATAGATTGGCAAGTCGTCTGTTTCGCGAAACATAGCAATAGCTTTTTCTTCGCTAATTATCCTTGTCCCATCATACAAATCTAACTTTTTAGCGATATCGGTGCCAACCACAGGTATGGCATAATCCCTGACCGTTCTTTTCAAAAAATCTGAGATATAGGGTTTATCGACTAGAAACATATGGAATTCCCTTAGATTGAATTTTAGTAAGCGTTCACCAACAAAAGGTCTGTATGCGACCAGGCCGGATTCACTTAGGACCAACTTAATGCTTATTGATCTGCTTGCCCACGTCCACGGCACTGGCAAACATTTATCACATCGATGTTGCGGCACTTTTTTAACCCGGTGAACGGTTAGAATATTTTTATACTGCATACGGCTAAAACTGCTGAAACAAAAAGCCTCCACAGAAAACTATGATCTTAATTTTTTTGACATATCCGCCTATGCGGATATATAATAATTCATGGAACAAATTGCTCAATTCTATAAAGCCTTATCTGATGAGACCAGACTTCGAATTACCGCTCTCCTATTGGAGAGTAAGGAACTTTGCGTTTGCGACCTAATGGCGGTTTTGGATTTGGCACAATCAACGGCCTCCCGACACTTGGCCTATATGCGCAACTCTGCCTTGGTGGATGGCAGGCGTGTTGGTGTATGGATGCACTATACACTTCAAACACAAAATCCTCTTGTGGCCTCAACTCTTACCATGCTGAAGGAACAACTTAGTTATAATGAAAGAGCTAAAGAAGATCGCCGACGGCTTGTTGCACACTTAGCCACCAAAGAGACAGATAATTGCTCGTAACCATACATTTGTATTCCTAGAT
>JAOTSI010000321.1 GCA_029865005.1 Desulfobulbaceae bacterium | reverse complement strand
TTTGTCTTTTTTGGTAGATCCGTTGACCGTGGATGGTCGTTTACTGATAAAAGATGTGGCCGCAATTACCCATCGACATGAAGAAGCTGTTGCCGGGGCATTGGCTATCTCCATTGCCATCGCTATACCCGGCTTCGATTTTATCCCCTCTATCATTTCAACTTTGTTTGACAGTAATACGCGAGATCGATTGATTGTGCTGGCAGCAGAATCGGACACCAGTATTACCGATTTAGGAGTGAGGTTTGGGGCTAGCGGTTATGTTGCAGAATCTGTGCCGCTCGCTCTTGTAGCTGCGGCAAGGGCTGCGTCTGGTGGGTTTAGGGATGCAGTGTTTAGTGTAATAGCCTGCGGAGCTGATACCGATACCACAGGCTCCATGGTGGGTCAAATTGTTGGCAGTAAGGTGGGCCTCTCTGGTATTCCCAGAGAACTTTGTTCACTCGCTTTCGGTCGGGAACCAGTAATGGAGATTGCCGGTAAATTTGCTGATTGTGTCTGTAATATTAATAAGGTGTAACTAGAGCATCCTTTTATCGTTATTCAAATTTCGAACGTTGCTGCCCACCACAAATGCAGCGTTCACCAGCAGGAGATTTTTAATGATGTATTGGCCTTCTAGGGTTAGGCCGTGGGGAAAGACGTTGAAACAGACATCAGGGAGCAGGATGAGCGGTAATAAGGTGCCGGGTAGCTGAATAAAGAGTAGGAGTAGGGCAAAGCGAATTAGAGGTCGGTACAGGAGGCATACTCCGATTAATACCTCCCACCAACCCAGTATGGGAACAAAGGTTTCCGGGTTCATCCAGTAGACTGTATTTTTAATAAGTTCTAATTCTGGACTTAATCCCAAAGGCTTAAGTAGGCCGAACCAGATAAAGATTACAGCGATGGAAATGCGTAGCAAAAAGTTGCTGTAATGGCTCATCCAGCCAGCTATTTTGAGATCAATTTTTTTAAACCAGTTAGACATGGGAACTTGATCTCCTGTAGTTGGTAAGAGCCTTCCGGCTGTGGTGATCTTATCTTTTTTTATAATAATAGATCCTACGCAATTTTTACTAAAATGTCATGCCTTGAACTGTGGTGGTTGAGTAGAAAATTATCTACAGGGCAAGAATGTACAAAAATATAGAAACTAAATTAAAGGTTTAAAATTGAGCGAAAAAATACGAATTATAGCTTCTGAACAGGCTTGGATAGAAGGGGAAGCGGTTCAGCAACTTGAGAACACAGCTAAATTACCTGGGATGCAAAGAGCGGTGGGTTTACCAGATCTTCATCCCGGAAAGGGTGCTCCCATTGGGGCGGCTTTTGCCAGCGAGGAGATGATTTATCCATATTTGTTGGGCAATGATATCGGCTGCGGTATGGGGTTGTGGCAAACTGATTTGAAAAAGAATAAAATCAAATTAGATAAGATGGTTGATAAACTCACCGGATTGGATGATCAATACGATGGCGACATCCAAGCTGTTTTAGCGTCTCATGATCTTGCTCCTTCACCAGCTGATCCTTTTCTGGGCACCATTGGTGGAGGTAATCATTTTGTCGAATTACAGAAGGTTAATGAGGTTGTAGACCAGGCTGCTTTTAGCGAGCTGGGTCTTGATAAAAAACGTTTGGTGCTCTTGGTCCATAGCGGATCAAGGGGGCTTGGGGAAGGCATATTGCAAAAGCATGTTGCTGCCCATAAAGCTGCAGGTTTGGTCGCTGATTCAGAGGAAGGTCGCGAGTATCTTGCCGCGCATGATCACGCCCTAAAATGGGCCAAAGCTAATAGGGAAACCATTAGCTCACGTTTTCTTGCAGCGCTGCGAGCTGACGGTGAGTTTGTTCTTGATTTACCGCATAATTTGCTTACCCAAACAGAAATATGTGGGGAAAAGAGGTGGCTGCATCGTAAGGGTGCTGTTCCGGCAAATGGTGGCCCGGTGGTGATACCTGGTTCCAGGGGCTCGCTTACCTACTTGGTTGCACCGGTGGGGGATTTGGAAAATGCTCTCTTTTCGTTGGCCCATGGAGCTGGGCGTAAATGGCAACGATCAGCCAGTCGGGATCGTTTGCGCAAGAAATTTTCGGCCGATTCTCTCAGGCGGACCGATTTTGGCAGCCGGGTTATCTGTGAGGACAAAAACTTACTCTATGAGGAAGCCCCGCAGGCATATAAGAAAATAGATTTGGTAATTAACGATTTACTTGCCGCCGGGCTCATTGAAATTATCGCAACTTATCAACCCGTGATAACATATAAAAGAAGAACTAGAGTGGATTAATGGAAAAGCATTGGTGGGTACAGGTAACCTCAGGTCGTGGACCGGTGGAATGTTGTTGGGTGGTTACACGTCTGGTTGAGACAATTTTGCGTGAGGCCGAGCAACAAGGGGTGCAGGCGGAGATTATAGAAGCCATAGCAGGAGAGAAGTCTCGTACCAATAAATCGGTTTTGATTTCCATGAAAGGAGCGGAGACCTCGGTAACCAAACAATGGGTGGGTACGGTTCAATGGATAGGGGAGAGTCAGTTTCGGTCGGGTCATAAACGAAAAAATTGGTTTGTCGGGGTGGAACTTTATTTACCGCCCGAGGAGACAAAATGGTCGGAAAAAGAGCTGAAGATTGAAACCATGCGGGCATCGGGACCCGGTGGTCAACACGTTAATAAGGTGGAGAGCGCGGTTCGGGTGACTCATATCCCCACCGGTATTACCGCAACCGCTCAGGAAGAGCGTTCCCAGATGATGAATAAGAAATTAGCCATTGCTCGCCTTGGTAAAAACTTCGAACTACAGGCGGACAAGAAAAACAAAAGTATACGCCAAGATCGGTGGCAACAACACAACGAGCTGGAACGCGGCAACCCCGTCCGGGTGTTTAAAGGCAGCAAGTTTCAGGAGAGATAATATGTTGCAGGCTGGGTTGTCTAACCTAACAGGGCAATATTTATTAGGATGTGGCTAGGCTAATTCTTTTTATGTTCAGTGCCTTCTTACTAACTCATGTCATTGCGGGTAGAGGCGTCGATGAATTTTGAATTTCATTGTTTAGTTGCCGGGTTAGGGATATGGAGCGTTTACGATCGAGGGGTATAGGTATTTTGTTAATTTTTGAGAAATAAACGTCATATATTTTGATTTTAGGGTATTTTTCTTGTATAAAGAGGAATAATTATGCGAATATTTCACATTTTGTGGTTATTTATTTTTGTTGCTAACTGGAAACCTAATACGTTATAAAATAAAATGCTTATTCAATTTACCATAGAGAATTTTCTTTCTTTTAAGGAAGAAAACACCCTCAATATGTTGGCCACTACCGATAGGCATCACAAGCATCATTTGTTGCCAAATAAAAAAAAGAAGCCTTTATTGCGTACGGCCGCTTTATATGGGGCTAATGGTTCCGGTAAGTCTAATTTAATCTTGGGGATGGCCTTTGCTCAGAATTTGATACTTGAGGGAACGCGTCCTGATCAGCGGATAAGTGTTACCCCGTTCAAGCTCGATAAATCTTGTTGGCAAGCCCCCTGTCGGTTTGAATTTATAATCAATTATAACGATACTATCTATACTTACGGTTTTGTGGTTGATGATAAAGAAGTTAAGGAAGAGTGGTTATTTGCGATATATAATGTAAAAGAAGTGCCACTTTTTGAACGTATTACTACCAGTGATGGAAGGATAAAGGTGGAACTTGGTCCGTCGTTGGTTAAAAAGAAGGCGAAAAAGCATCAATTTATAAATTTTATCGCTGAAGGAACCAGGCCTAATAGTCTCTTTCTCCATGAGCTGTATGAGAAGAATGTGGCAGAGATTATGCCGGTTATTGATTGGTTTCGAGTGGTACTGACTATTATTCGACCCGAGACAAATTATCGGGATCTTATTTTTGATGCTCACATGAATGAACAGTTTCTGCAATTTATGGGTGATTTTTTAAGAACTGCTGATACGGGTGTCGATGGTATTGTAACTGAAAAGGTCGAATTTGAAATTGAAAAATTTTTTCCGGATCTCGATGAATCATTAAAATCTAAACTTACCAATATAAATGCCAATGAAAGGGTTTTGTTGTCATCCACAGGGGGTAAGCGATTTGCAATGATGCGGGAGCCGAATGGAGAATTGGCTTTGTTGAAACTTAAAGCTAGGCACTATTTTGAGAATACGGAAGAGTATATTGATTTTGAAATAGAAAATGAATCCGATGGTACACGCCGTTTAATGGATCTTTTGCCAGCCCTGCTCCATTCAAAAAAACATGAAAAAGTATATTTGATTGATGAAATTGATCGTTCCATGCATCCGTTACTCTCTAAGATGTTTCTGCAAACCTATTTGGATGATCGTAACTGCGGTAAGGGGCAGCTTATTATTACTACCCATGAGAGTCAGTTGCTTGATCGTACCCTGTTGAGGAGAGATGAGATTTGGTTTGCAGAAAAAGATAAAAAGGGAGGCTCACATATCTATTCACTGTCTGAATATAAAGTTCGTAATGATTTAAAACTTGGAAAAGGTTATCTCGACGGTCGTTTTGGTGCAATTCCTTTTCTGGGTAATGTCGAAAGACTTGAATATTGTTTAGCCGAAGATTAGAGGTAACTATGGCGTTAACCTCAAGAAAAAAGCGACCTATTGATAGGCAAAGCAAACCTGTTCCGCATAGAGATGCTCGTTTGTTTATTATTGCCACGGAAGGAAGCAAGACAGAGAAGCAATATTTTTCTATGTTTGGCAACAAACGTTGTCAAGTTCGTGTGATTACAAACGAGGATAACAAGTCGGCTCCAGCATATATTCTAAAACAACTAAAAAAGTTTAAAAACGACTATCAGCTTAAAGGCGATGATGAGCTTTGGTTAATGGTTGATGTGGATAGATGGGGTAATAAGCATCTTGCATCTGTTGCAAGTCAGGCGGAGCATAGTAAATTTAAATTGGCAGTGAGTAACCCATGTTTCGAAGTTTGGCTCTATTTGCACTACGATAATTTGAAGGAACAGGTTATTACGGCCGGTGATATGAAGAAAAAATTACAAATTATTTTAGATGGGTATAATAGCTCTAAACTAGATACGTCAAAATTTGTTGAACATATTGATGAAGCTATTATTCGAGCTAAAAAGCTCGATGTAAACCAGGATGAGCGTTGGCCCTCTAGCATCGGAACTCATGTGTATAAAATTGTAGAAAAAGTAAAATAGAATTTCCGCTGATGCTAACCATTATGTTGTAAAAGTGGGCGGTTATGTTATAGATATGGGCAGGTCACTCCTCCCTCGGAGTTCAAAATGGCAATAATCGCTGAACAATAAAATCCAAAGGAGATGTTGTGATCAGCAAGATTCAGAAATGGCTTACTTCGCCTGTGAATCGGGTGAGATCAAGAATTACCCTTCCCGTTATCCTGTCCGTTTCGGCCATATTATTACTGCTGGCATCCCTCTCCCTACCTCTACAAAGTGAAGCTTCTGAGTCGAA
>JAOTSI010000320.1 GCA_029865005.1 Desulfobulbaceae bacterium | reverse complement strand
ATAATCAACAATTAACGGAGAAAATCAGATGCCAAGAATAGCCAGAATGCTAGTTAAAGGCGAGCCAGCCGTGTACCATGTCATGACCCGAACGGCCTTAGACGGCTATGTACTTGGGGATGTAGAAAAAGATTACCTTTTTAAATTAATCCAAAAACTCAGCTCAATATACTTTACCGAGCTTTTGGGATATTGCATTATGGGCAATCATTTTCATTTGTTAGTACGGATGAACCAAGAAGAAAATTACTCAGACGAAGATATTATTCACCGCTTTCAACTCTATTACGGCGAAGGATTAAAAAAAGATCCTTCCAAAAGTCAACTCCCTGCCCTTCGCGCTAAATGGGAAAATCTTTCCGAATACATCAAAGAAATCAAGCAACAATTCTCTCGCTATTATAATAAACGCCATAGTCGCAGAGGATTTTTCTGGGCTGAACGGTTCAAAAGCATAATTGTTGATAACGGCGAAACTCTGATCAACTGTCTGGCCTATATTGATCTCAATCCGGTACGCGCAGGTTTGGCAAAACAGCCTGAAGATTACCGTTGGTGCTCCTTGGGCTACCATCTTCAAACAAACAACAAAAATGATCTGCTTTCCTTGGATTTCGGACTCCGAGAACACGGAGTCAAAGGTGCTACTCAACGTCTTGCCCACTATCGGGCCTATGTCCATGATAAAGGAGGAATTGGGACCAGTGAAAATACCAAGCCCCTACCGGTTAACCAAAAGGACCGTTTCCGTTACCGTTGTCGCTATTTTATCGACGGTGGAGTCATCGGCTCCAAAGAATTTGTCGACCGAATCTATGGACAATTCAAAGACATTTTTTATTCATCCAATGAAAAAAAACCACAACAAATAAACGGGATGGCAAGTATTTACTCTTTAAAGCGACTCATGGAGTAAACTGCCATGGGCATAGTCCCTTACCGCTCTCGATATTGTTGACTTTAGGATTTCAAGGGAATCTCTTGGTTCAGCCGGGCACCCACAGGGGGGTGCCCCTACTACTTCCGGGTAGATTCAACGTTTCGTAAAATTAGGGACTTTTAGTATTGCCACACAATGAGGTCCCCTACCCTACAAACTCAACTATTGTGGTGGATATCGAGGAGCTCAGCAGCCAAACTAATCGCCACTTCAGTTGGCCCGTTACCTATCTTTCTACCTATGGGACAAGTGATCCGGCCTAACTCCTTTTCGCTGAGCCCGTCATCAAGGAGTTGTTGACGCATTCGCTTCCATTTAGACTGACTCCCAATGAGTCCCAGATAACGTAAAGGCTTCCGGGCCAATTGCTGGACCAGAGCATAGTCCAGCTCATGGGAATGGGTAAAGATAGCTACATAACAATTTTTATCATTACCGACAAAATCAGTCGAAAAAGTTTCCATGTCCTGATGACAAAGAACTTGGGACGGGACTTCAGGAGACCGAAGTTGCTCAATACGATCGTCAATCAAGTGGATTCTAAAATCAGTCCCGGCTAGCACTCGGCAGACCGCTAACCCAACATGGCCAGCCCCAAAAAGATAAAGTTGAGGCCCTCCGTTGAGCACTTCAATAAAACACTCCACCACGCCTCCGCACTGCTGCCCCTCTTCTGCCAAATTATGTAAACTCGCACTATTTTCTTGGTTTGACAAAACAGTTTGCGCCTTGGCGATGAGATTTTTCTCAAGGCTACCTCCCCCAATAGTGCCTGTAATAGCACCATCGCTCTCAACTAACATTTTTGCGCCCGGCTTACGCGGTGTCGAGCCATTGGTCCGGATCAGGGTGACCAGAGCTGCTGGAATATTATTCCGGTGCAACTCGGCAAGTCGTTCTATCCAATCATACATGGTAATTGCTCCAAAATTTTTGATTCATCCATTGCCATGCAAAAATGGTCTTAGGGGTACGTTTTTCAATCCCTGTAAAATAACCCATCATTAACCTTTCCACTAAACAAGCTAAATCTACCAGACAAATAGCTATATAACCAGCAAGTTAATTACATATAATTACAACAACAGAACAACTCACCCATCAAAGATTCTCATATAGACTTAACAGACATTTCTGATGAGTCATGGGAGCCGATAATTGCAAGCTAAATTGGGGATTAAACTCCCGCATTGCCCGCACCAATGCAAAATACACACTAATCCCATAGCAAAGAGGCGGTTCGCCCACCGCTTTGGAACCAAAGACAGCATGGGGAGACGGTTCCGAGTCCAGCGGCACAATGTCCACCAGTTTTGGAACCGAATAAATATCCGGCACCTTATAGCTTGACAAAGAGTCGTAAACCAATCTTCCCTGCTCGTTAACCAACAGTTCCTCGATAGTCATCAACCCCACTCCCTGAGCAATGCCTCCTTCGATCTGACCCAAGTCGAGGTCTGGATTCATACTTGAACCAAAATCATGGACAACACGCATGGCATCAATTTCATAAGTACCGCGAACACAATCCACTGTCACCGTAGTAATAACGGTACCGTAAACATGATAAGCAAAGGGATGCCCCTTCTCTTTTTCCTTATCAAAATAGATCTCTGGAGTTGCATAATGGGCATGTTCCGAAAGACTCACTCGACGTGCATAAGCCCGGCTGATCAGCTCAAACCAAGTAAACGCAGTGGGCATCGCGTCTATAAAAACCCGTTCATCACAAAAGCTGATCCTCTCCGGGGTATCGGAGCAACCCAATTCCTGAGCAGCCACCCTTTGCAATCTCCCCACAATCGCCCGGCAAGCAAGTAAAGTAGCATTACCATTCAAATCAGCACCAGTACTTGCCGCAGTTGGAGAGCTATTAGCCACCCGGGTAGTATTGGTACTCTCCACCCTAATTCGACCAGGACTTACCCCCAGGGTTCTTGCTGCCACCTGAAGTATCTTGGTGTTCACCCCCTGACCCATTTCAATAACCCCGGTGGTCACGGTAACACTACCATCAGTGTAAACATGCACCAGGGCGCGCCCCTGATTCAACATGGTATTGGTAAAAGAGATACCGAAACAGAGGGGAAACAAGGCATACCCTTTCTTGCGCAGACTATTCTCCCGATTAAACAGTGCCACCTCTTCTTTAAGCGGTTCCATCCCGTGGGTCTGCTCCAATTCCTCCCAACACGTTACGGCTCTACAACCTTCAGCTTGCTGACCGTACGGGAATAAATCGCCATCTTGCAACAGATTAGCCCGCTGGATGACCTCCGGTGCTACCCCCAGCTCTTCAGCCGCTTTAAAGATCGCCGCTTCTAAAACAAACATGGCCTGGGGAGCGCCAAAGCCACGAAAAGCGGTATTGGGCGGAAGATTGGTGCGACAGCTATAGACAGTAATTTTCGCATTAGGCAAATAATAACTACCACTCCCGTGGAAAAGACTTCGCTCCATAATCGCCGGTGAGAGATCCGCAGCCGCACCACCGTTCTGGAAACAATCCACCTCATAGGCCCGAATCTTATGATCCCGATCCAGGCCAATACGAAAATCAAAGGAATACGGATGACGCTTACCGGTCATGCGAATATCATCCGCCCTGGACAAAATCAATTTCACCGGTCGGTTAAGGATATGGGCTGCCAACGTCGCCATACAGGCCCAGGGAGTCGCCTGGTCCTCCTTACCGCCAAACCCTCCGCCTATGCGAATCACATCAACCTCAATGCGATGCATGGCCGTGCCCAATACCCGAGCTACCATCCGCTGCACATGGGTGGGGGCCTGGGTGGAAGTATGAATCTTAAGATTACCGGACTCAAGGGGAAATACATATGTTCCTTGGGTTTCCAAATAGACATGTTCTTGCCCACCGATATCGGCCCGACCACTAACCACCCGGCTACACTCCGACCAAACCTCTGCCGGATCACCAATGGCAAAAGTACGCGGGGCTGTAAGATAGTCTTGCACCCCATGGGCCTGACGCGGATCAACCACCACCGGCAGCTCATCAATTTCAATTCGAATGGCAGCCACCGCCCTCTTAGCAATTCCCTCACTCTCCGCCACCACTATAGCCACTGGCATGCCGATATAATGCAGTTCGTGGTCAGCCAACAAGAGCTCGTCTTCCACAATTCCGCCAATCTGATTAACGCCGGGAATATCGCAAGCAGTGAGCACCCCGTGAACACCATCCATAGCCCGCGCCGCGTCCAGATCAAGCTTTTTTATCAGTCCATGGGCCATGGGCGAACCGAAAACCGCCGCATATAAAGTTCCCTCTCGCACCGGGATATCGTCAACATAAATGGATTCGCCACGAAGATGACTTTTAGCATCTATATTTTTCATCGAAGAGCCTCCAAGGTCATTACTTCCGGCCCAAAAGCCAGAAAATGGGCAAAAAGCTGTTGGCGTACCAGAAGCCGCTTATACTCGGCCCGACTACGGGGAGTAATCTCACTCTGAGCCACCTTATTTGCCTCACGGAAGGTATCGTTGTTAATTTGTTTACCAAGAAGAAAATCAGTGGTCTCATCCATGGTTCGAATGGTGGGCCCTAATCCACCCACCGCATAAGCTGCGTGGGTGATTTTACCGTGCTCCAAAGTCAACTTCAGTGCAGAATTAACCGTTGCCATATCAAGATGGATCCGCTTACCGGTCTTCTCAAAACTCACCATGGTTTGCCCATCAGGCAAATTGATGCGCACCGCCTCAATTAATTCATCCTCTGCCTTATTAACTTTTTTATAACCAACGAAAAATTCTCTAAGCGGCAACTCCCTGCTCACTCCATTTCGGCGCAAACACAAGGTTGCTTCCATGGCCGTGAAAAGAATGGAAAGATCACCAATGGGAGAACCGTTGGCAAGATTACCTCCAATGGTGGCCATATTGCGAATATGGGCGGAAGCGATCAGGCGAAGTCCTTTGTTCAAACAAGGAAGACGATTAGCCAACTCCTCATGACCACCAAGTTCGGCAAAGGTAGTCGCAGCACCAATTGTGCATTGGTCGCCGTTAAGCTGAATCCCCTGGAGTTCGGGCAATTCACTTATAAGAGTCAGACTGGAAGCAGATTCAACAGTGGTAAGATTTTGAACCATGGCGTCGGTGCCACCTGCAATGATCATCCCACCAGGAGTAATAGTCGCAGACGGGGTCGATAACTGGGCCAGCCTGGCAGCTATATTATTAAAGGTATCAGGCAGAAAATGATTAGCGATCAACCAATTAAGCTTTTCCTCCCCTTTAAGTTGACCAAGGGGCTCCAACAAGGCCACTACCTGACGCATAGTTCGAGCAATGGATTTATAACCCGTACAGCGACATAAATTACCGGCTACCATGTTGATACCATGCTCATAAGTAAGTGGTTGGTCGGAGAGTATAAACCCAAAAACCGCCATCACCAAACCTGGGCTGCAAAAGCCACACTGGCTCCCGTTTTCATCAACAAAGGCCTGTTGTACCGGAGTCAGTCCACAACCGTTGAGCCCCTCCACCGTAACAATATGCTTACCGGCCACATTACCAACC
>JAOTSI010000037.1 GCA_029865005.1 Desulfobulbaceae bacterium | reverse complement strand
TACAACCTTGCCAGTTATTGGCGTCCCAATTGATGCATCTTCCCTAAATGGTCTCGATGCGTTGCTTTCAACCGTGCAGATGCCGCCGGGTATTCCCGTGGCAACCATGGGAATAGGAAAAGCAGGGGCAAAGAATGCAGCAGTTTTGGCTGCCAGAATGTTAGCAATGAATGATTCCGAGTTACGGGCTAAACTTATTAGCTTTAGTGACGATATGGCTCGTCAGGTTGAAGAAAAAAATAAGGCATTATCTCTGTGATCTTAACTTCATCATCAGAAGTCAACGAGGCGGTCGCTGTTTTACGCAGCGGCGGCCTGGTAGCTTTTCCTACAGAAACATATTACGGGTTAGCTGTTGATCCTTTTAATGAGCAGGCGCTGGATAACTTGTTCAGAGTAAAACAGCGCCCTCGCAGGAAAGCTGTACTTGTTTTGATATCCGATCTTTCACAATTGGATTTGCTCGTTGAATATATACCTCCTCCTTACCCTTTATTAATGAAAATTTTTTGGCCAGGGCCTTTGACTCTGGTTTTTCCCGCCCGTAGTACTCTTTCTTCCCATCTTACCGGGGGAACCGATACCATAGGGGTTAGGTTATCTCCTCATCCTCTGGCAAATGATTTGATTCGGGCTTTTGGCGGTCCGATTACCGCCACCAGCGCTAACCGATCAGGTGATAGAGCTGCGGAGTGTCCCAATGAAATATTAAATATTTTTGGTAGCGAGATAGATTTTCTTTTGGGAGATGATTGTACTCCCGGCGGTGCCGGTTCAACCTTAGTGGGTATGCAACAGGATAAGCTTTGTTGTATACGGCAGGGGTGCCTTGCTTACAGTGAAATTATTCAAAAGTTTGCAGCAGAATCCGCTGGATGATTTTTTATATATTCAATAATAGGTGCTGTAACCGTTCACCGTGTTGTAATCCCCTTTTGTTTTTTTGGGGAGCATTAATTCTATGGTATAACTTATTGGTAATGAGTCGTATTATTATTTTGCTCAATATATTAAAAGGAAGGGATCGTGGATGATCTGTATTGGAACAGAGAGTTTGCACTGGTGCAAACTGACGGTGATGAGGATCTGGTGTTGGAACTTCTTGAACTCTTTGTTCAATCCTCTGTTGAGGTAGGGTATGAGCAGCTTATGCAATATATGCGTGGCGGTGATGTTGAGGGAGTTGTTTCTGTTGTTCACGGTATCAAAGGTGCGGCTGCGAGTTTGGGTTTGGAAACTATAAGCGAGTTGTGTAAGGAAATAGAACTTGCTGGTAGAGAAGGGGTTATCGCGGAAGGTGCAAGCTTTAATAGGCTTGGTGTTTTGTTGGAACAGGTAAAGAGTTTGATAAATCGGGCGGCATAAAACATGCCGCCCGATTTACAAATGTTGTCCAGTCGTTAAGTGGCTAACTATAGAACGTTAGTCTTCTATGTCACACTCTACTCCTTCGCACTCGACTTCGGCGACAAGGAAGTAGGAGTTGAAGCCATTCTTTTTTAGTTCTTTGTTGGCCATTTCCGCCCGAGCTCCGGTGTTGCAGTAGACATAGATTTTTTTGTCTTTTGGTAGCTCGTTAATTCTAGAGCTGAGTTCATCTAGGGCTATGTGCGTTGCGGTTTTGAATTTACCTATTTGAGCCTCATCATTTGATCTAACATCTAGAATAATTATTCCTGCCTCGTTTTCGGAAACGGCTTTGGTGAAGTCGGCTACAGAAACCTCTCCTTTGCCCATTTTTCTTTTCCAATCGATATCAGAGCTTATCGGACCACTGGTCAATGTTCCGCCAGCTTTTTTCCAGCCCTCTATGCCACCTGAAACCAGAGAAACTTTTTTAAACTTTGCTTTACGAAGTTGTTTCAGTGCAGACATCATGTCACCTTCATCGTCACTGTATAAAACAATGGGCGCTTTGACAGGAATGTCTTCAATGGAATCTTGAAGGTTGGAGTAGGGTATGGTAACGGAACGGATAATTCGTTCGGCTTGAGAATCTTTTTTGTCACGCAGGTCGATTAATACAATGTTGCCTTTGGCAATAAATGCCTTTGTGGCATAGGTGGGGTGCCCGGCTTTTCTCCATCCAGGTTCGCCTGCGAGCATTACCCTGATGTTTTTATATCCCATTTTTTTAGCGATATCAGCTGCCTTGGTGCTAAGCCCGCAGGTTGGACCACCACAATAGAAGATTACAAGACTTTCCTTATCGTTACCAAGGGTTTCGGCACCTTTTTCTTTCATCTCGTCGGCTGGAATTGAAAGCGCGTTTTGTACGTGCGATTGTGCATAGGCTTTGGCAGGGCGAGCATCCACGAGGGTGAATTTTGTTGAGCTATCAAACATTTTGTGAAGCTCGGCAGGCTTGATTTCGGTCACGCCAACCGGTAATTTAGCAAGTTTCGGTTTGATAGATAAGGCGTGTGGTTGACCATTGCGCATTTCATAAGCGATGATTGCCGCATGGCCTTTTTTAGCATGCTCGATGCCGGGAGTTTTTTTGTCAAACTTTACGAGGTGAGTTTTGGTTTTTTCCCCTTTTCCGGTTTGAATGGAAATCGTGTTTGCCTGGTTGGATACCCCGAGAACTTTTCCTTTTAGGACAGGCTGTTTTTTAACTGCTTCTTTTTTGCTTGCATCGGTTGAGGTAGTTTGTTCACCTTTTTGTGCGCATCCCCAGCTGAGAAAGATGGCAAGAAATAATAAAACGGACAATTTGGCAAATGTCTTAGTCAAAGTGATCCTCCTGGATGGTTGTTAAAAAAAACGTATGTTGCATAGCTTATCGGACATTTGTGGTACCGATGCTCCTTAGATGAGGCGCATAATATTAGAGATATATAAAATATACAACTTATTTTTTATCATCTTGTAAAGTCGTTATTGTTGAAGTTTAGAATTTAATGTTCTGCTTGACATGCATGCAACTGGATATGGCTGTGGGAATCTCGGTGATTATTTAAATTGTTATGGTATTATAAGTATATTGGATATTGAGTACTGTGTATTTGTTAAAAAAATTGTATTTCAGTGGTAATGTGTTAGTCGATATGGTTGGAGTGTAAGTGTTCACCAGCACCACGTCTGTGCGCGATTAGGCCTGGTTCACGTAGGATTAACTATAGCTCAGCGTCCTGCTTGCTCACAGCCGCAGCACTGGTAAGTGCTTACTGACCCGATGTTGTGGAACTTTTCTTTTTAATTCGCTGAAATGGTACGTTGGAATCATAAATCCACTTGAAGTACAACGGTTGAGTTGAATCCGAATGGATTTAGATAGGGTTACGTTACGGGTTATTGTGTGCTGGGGGCACGCAATTGAGGCGTTGTTAGAGGTTTATTGTGCTAATATTCCAGTCAGCTTTTGTTAATTGTGATGTTAGGTAAAGGGGTAAAGGGTTAAAAACATCCAAGTTGACATTGACTGATCCGTATTCGGAGTTTGTCAGCAACATGCCCTATAATTTCTAAAGGGATATTTAAAGTTTGAGCGATTATCCTGGCTTTACCGCATGGTAATCTCCCGTTATTGGCTGCTTCTATGATCTTTTTTTCTAAAACCCTCTGTTGAGTATCGCTCAAGTTATTAGCAAGGTCTAGTATCTTAAAATTGCGCATGAATATACTGTAAGCTCTTAATATGGTTTGTGTAATTTCTTGTTTAATGGATGTAAGAGTGTGAGTGGTCATCGGTGCCTCAGATTTATGCACTAGATGGGCAGCAGCCGCGTGAAAGTGAGGTGCCTGGGACCACTTTTTGTTACTCTTGTTCGATTATGTCTCTGGCCCAGGAAAGAGCGGCTGCCGCAGTTGGGAACCCTGTCGTGCTGGTTAAAAGTAGGATGGTGTGGTAGATCTCATCTGGTGTGGCTCCTTCTTTAAGTGCTCGTTTAATGTGGGAATGTACTGCGCCTTCTGCCTTGGTGGCTGCTGCACCGGCTAGCTTGATGAGTTGGCAGGTTTTGGCGTCCAGGGGGCCGGCATGAACCAGCTCTTTACCTAGTTGTTGATGGGCAGAAATAACCGAACCGAATTGAGACGTGAGCCATTGATAGTTAGCTGGGTATTGAGCCATAACTTACTCCGTTTTTTGATTAGTTTATAGTGAAAATGCTTGGAAGCAAGGTGTTTGAATTATTATTCTGTGTAGAATTTATGGTCGACCATGGAAAACGTATCTTATTATATTTAAATACAATAATGTGGTTGTGATGTCAAGCTGGATGGGTCGACTGAACGTTTATCGTCGTGTCTCCATGGAGATTTTAAGAAATAAATTGTCCAAAGGTTGTTGAATATATTTTGCAATGGACACAGAGGTTGTAATAAGCTGATTTGATTATTGTTGAGTCGGTAGATGGTCACAAGTGCCTCAGAATTGTGCAGTTGCCGCTTCTCACTATAGCCCATCTATCTATGTGGGCTGGGGACACCGCATGAAAATGAGGTGGCTGTGAACACAGGGTTTTTTCTACGTTTTTAAAAGGAGTAAATGATGCAGGTCTTGTATTTTGCCGGTTCCATACGTGGTGGGAGGCAAGATTCCGAAATTTATGGGAAGCTAATCGCTCATCTTCGAAATTATGGAACGGTGTTGACTGAGCATGTTGGAGATAATGAGTTGTTGAGTCAGGAAAAAATGATGAGTGAACAGGAGATATTTAGTAGGGATATGGAATGGCTACGATGTACTGATGTCGTGGTGGCCGAAGTTTCAGTACCCTCATTGGGGGTTGGATATGAGATAGCTCTCGCTCAAACTCTCGGTAAAAAAATTGTGTGCCTGTGTCGGAGAAGCGTAGGTAATCTTCTTTCTGCTATGATAGCTGGTAATCCTGCCTTGATTATTGAACGTTACGATACGCTTGATGAAGCCAAAGCTCTGATTGATACACACTTCATGGAAAAACAATAAGGTTTGCTGATTGTACATGGCTTATTGTATTTTGTGGTGGGTGGAACCTATGATGGTGCAATCTTAGATGTTCTGTGATTATGCACTGGTAAGCTCATAACAAGCTGTGCAGTTTCAAGTCCGACAGATTGTATGGATTGATGACACTTTATACCTTGCCGGAAAGCAGTTTACCGTTTGTTGTCGAAGCCATTGTGTTTCCGCTTTTTCCATATGTTTCTGGTACACTTTTGACACCGAAAAACGTCATGGTGTCTCTGATAAAGTTGAGGGTAGAGCGAAACAAGTAGGCATTGCGTCTGTTTTCTGTGCGAATACGCTCTACATGATGCTTATCTTCAGGGAGAAGGGAATCAATGCTGCTCAATACCCTAATGATTTTTTCTTTTTCTTCAATGTCTTTGTACATTGCCTGTATGTCGAGATTGGTTGCGTGCTGTCTTTCGGCGAGAATAATGTCGTGTAAGCGAACCAAAAGTTCACGGATGTTTTCACGAGTCATGGTAGGTTTATCCTCTCTCAACGATGAATTTTAGAAGGCTTGCAGCTACGTTATTCATGTCAGGCTGATACGAACCGTTTATCACCTGTTGTTTAATGGCGTCGATTTTTGCAACCCTGTCGTTAGTTTCGTTTTGTGGTGCAGCCGCACTGTTGGCTACGTTATCTAGTGCTGCAGAGAATATTGTTCCCTTTTTACCCGATGAAGCGGTGGGTCCTTTTAGTTCTTCTGGGGCAGTGTTTTTTCTTATGTTTCCCATTTGACCGAAACTTTTTATACCGTAAAAATCTATGCTCATGACTGTTACCTTATTGTTGTGTTGGTGAAGTATTGTCTGGTTTCTAAGAAGAAACTAGGAAGAAAAAAAATAAACAAGTTTGGATGTCATTTTTTCGAGCGTTTAAGCCGATGCTTCGCTCACCCAGTTGTCAAGCTTATTTATTACAGCATCGAGGGTTTTGTGTGATATTTCTGGAAGTTGCCCACCGAATGCATCGAGTGCTTCGTTAAATCCTCGCATAACACCTTCTTTTATGGCTTCAATACGTGAGGGGTCATTGCCTGAGATGTTGACAGCGAATTGAAAAATACGTTCGGAGGTTTGCTCAACGCCGAAGTAACCATCTTCACTGACTAGTTCTACTGCTTCCTTTTGTGATATTTTTGAAATATCAACTTCTTCTTCACCTATTTTAACTGAGGTAGCGATATTTTGCTCTTTGAGCATGCTGACCACAAGTTTTTGGAGTAACTCGTATTTTGCCCCTTCTCTACCTTTGATGGTCGCCGTATCCGTATAGGTCAAGGGTTCGGTTCTTTCGTTACGAATTGTGACGGGGTCGGTAATGTTTGCCTTGTCCGATGTCTTATCATTTTTGCCTTTGTCCAGACCCACTTGATTATTTATTACTGGACTCTGTATTGTTGGTATATTCTCTAGCTTTATAGGGTTAGCCATTGTCTTGCCTCCCTGCATGGGGTCCATGGCATCCATGCCAATTAGAAATGAATTGTATTACATAATATTTATCGGCGAATCACTGGGAAATCTTTATGGGAAAATAAAACATTTTTAAAAAAATATATGACCGGTATTGGTGGATATTAGATCTGAAAACTATATTTGATTTGCTTTGACACGGATTGGAAATCTCCATATAGTAAAGATAATCAAAATAAAAGCTTTTGGAAAAGTGTCTATTCAGCGGGAGTGTTATGATGTCCCAATGGTTTCTCGAGTGTTATGTTACAGGTGGAAAAATTTTACGTAGAATATTGCTGGATAATTTTCCCTTTACGGTGGGAAGAGCAGCGGAATGTTCTTTGACTCTCAATACGCCTGACGTGTCGCGATATCATGGTGAGCTTCTCAATAAAGAAGGTAAACTTTTGGTTCGTGATCTGGGTAGTACTAATGGGATATTTATTAACCGGGAACTTATCTCCGGTATTCGTGAAATAAGGCACGGAGATGTTCTTCATTTTGCCAATATGGAGTTTCGGTTTATATCTGAAGAGCAGGGTGATGAAAATAAAGATTTGGAAAAGACACAACTGGGCATTTCAACGCTTTCTAGTCAGCTTCCTTCTGGGTTAATAGAGTTTCAAGATTTGCTTGATCGATCGTGCACTACAGCTGTTCTGCAGCCAATAGTAAGTTCTATTGATTACAAGTTAGTTGGGTACGAGATATTGGGCAGAGGATGTCATCCCTTATTGCCCCAGAGTCCGTGTCATCTTTTTAAAATCGCAGAAAGTGTGGATAAAGAAGTAGAGTTGAGTCAGTTGTTGATGTTGCGTGGTGTGGAGTTGGCGGTTCATTACTTTGATGAGGTTCCTCTTTTTATTAATACCCATCCGCGGGAGTTGGAGGATGTTGATGCTTTGATTAAACATCTTGGTAAGGTGCGTAATGTTTATCCTGTCATCCCTTTGGTGCTTGAAATCCATGAGGAAGCGGTGACGAATCTGGCTATTATTAAGCGATTGCGCGAGAGTTTAGATAGTCTTCAGATTAAGCTTGCTTATGATGATTTTGGGGCAGGGCAGACTCGTCTTCTCGAACTTGTTGATGCGCCGCCAGATTACCTTAAGTTTGATATATCCTTTATAAGAGATATCGATATAGCATCACCCATGCGTATCCGGATGATTGAAGCGCTACTTACCATTAGTAAGGATTCGGGGATTACTTCTTTGGCTGAAGGAGTGGATGCCCCGGAAAAGGCTGATATCTGTCGCTCATTGGGATTCGATTTGCTGCAAGGCTTTCAGTTTCCAACTATTGAAAATGTAACTTGATCTTTTTTGAGTGAGAGTTTGGCTCACCCTTTCAGCCAAATTTTCAACCCTTGAAAAAAGCCAGTTGCCTCTTGGTGATTGAGATAGATAAGTGCAGTAAGTATAAAGTATGCTGTAACTGTGACCGGGCGTGAAGTGCTAAAAAATTTTAGTGCTGTTCCTAAAGAGCTTTTAGGGACAATGAGAATTCCCTCAAAATTCATTGCAGAATTGAGTTCATCCAAGATCAGGTGACTGAGAAAACCAATGCCCACGCTGAGAGAGATGCCGCTTATATCAATGGGAGATAGATGAAAGGAAGAAAGCGCTAGGGGGATGCTTAATGTCGCAATGAGCATAGCGGGTATAGAGTGAAATATTCCTCGGTGACTGGTGTATTTTTTAAATATAGTGCCTAAACCATAGCGAATGAAGAGACCGACCATGGGGGGGATTGCCACCCATCCTAGTTTGGAGGGCGGACCGGACCGGATGAAATAAGCAAAAGCGATACTTAAACCACTGATGGCCATTATATTAAAAACAAAAGAAAAAGGTTTACCATCATTATGGTCTAGATCGGGTAGGAAGGATCCTATAAATGATCCAGCCAGAATACACAGTGGAGTGTTGTTTTCTATTTTATAATCTAGTGCCACAGAGGCGATTCCGGCAAGGTATCCACATAGTAGACCGGTGGTAACGTGGGTTTTAAATTCAGCCATAATTTTATCGCTTTTAAGGAAATATGTAGCTGGTTATAGGGTATATAACTAGCTGATTTTATATAGTGCAAAATTGTTAGTGGTCATATAAATATAGTTGGAAAAGTTTTTGAAATTTTGTGACTATACACTTGTTGTTCAAGAAAAGGAAAAGGAAAACTTTGATTTATAATTAAATATCGAGGGTCTCTATATAAAATTTTCTTGTTTTCCAGCTATTTTAGTTTTCAGTTGTTCAATGAGAGACAATGGGTACTTCTGTGCTTTCCTGGTCGATATAATATTCAGTTAAGAAATATAAAATAAAAAAATTCCGTAATTACCTGTTCTAATTTAGGTCGGATAGTTTGCTCTGATTAAGCAAGGCTGCGGTTATAGCATCGTTATGTCGAGGATTTTGCGACCTGAGGAGCGGAAAAATACGGCCTTAAGGCGGACGCGAGAATAGGAAGTTATTAATTTTGCGTTCCTAAGGGGCTGGAAATAAGTAAGTCATTGTTTTCGCGTCCTGATTTAGGCCATATTTAGCCGCTCTTCAATCACCAAATCCTCAAATTAGCCCTGTTAGTTTTGCAGTTTGTTTCAATCGGATCGACTAAATCTGACCTAAATCAGGACGCGAATTCCAATTACTTATTAATTTTCACCCCCTAAGGTCTTGGCAAAAATATTCCACCTCTAAGTCTGCGGTGACCTGCATGTCGTTTTTGGTAGGCACAATATTGGTATAGTGCGAATATGCGTCTGTTGCCTCTTTTTGAAAACGACTAAAAATCCTGTTCAATTTTGGGATACTTATTGTTATCTGCGACCCTGACCTCTTTTCTTAAAATAAGAGCTGTTTTTTACTATCCGGTAAAATTATAAAAAATTGGTTCATTTTTTATAGGGAATGGTTTACTGTATATTTTTGATCACTGTTAACTATAACTAGTCGCTATGATTTATTTTTTACAAGGAGTTGTGATGAGGTATTTATCTGTGGCTTTGCTGGCGGTTTTGCTTTGGAGCGGGAACGTTATTGCGGAGGAGGCTGAGAAAAAGACTGAGCTGGAAACTTTTGAGCAGAAATTAAGCTATGCTTTTGGTTTGGATCTTGGTTCATATTTTAAAAATATGGAACAAGATGTCGACTTGACCCTGCTCTATAAAGGTATTCTGGCTAGTTATAATGGGGAAGAACCATTATTGTCCAAAGAAGAGGCTGTAAAAGTACAACAAACATTTGCCGCTCAGCAGCAAGAAAAGCAAATGCGGGTTATGGGTGAGAAAGCGTCTGTTAATAAAAAGAAAGGTAAAGAATTTCTAGATGCAAACAAGAAGAAAGAGGGAGTCAAAGAAACGGCTTCTGGGCTACAGTATAAGGTAGTCAAAGAGGGAACTGGAGCTAAACCTAGTAAGGAAGATACGGTGGTCGTTCATTATAAAGGAACGCTTATGGACGGAACTGAGTTCGATAGTTCATATAAGCGGGGCAAACCATTGACTTTCCCCCTTAATCGTGTAATTCCTGGTTGGACAGAGGCCTTGCAACTCATGAGTGTGGGTAGTGTTTATCAGGTCTATTTATCGTCCGAACTTGGTTATGGTGATAGAGGCGCACCACCGGCGATAGAACCTGGTTCGTTGTTGATCTTTGATATCGAGTTGATAGATATTGGGGAGAAAGCGAAGGAAACAACAGCAGAAAAGAAATAAGGATCGCGGGAAACGACTAAATATCCTTAAGTCGGAGTTAGCGTTTACCTGCAAGGGTTTTTAGTCGTTTTCAAGGAGAGGCAACAGCATAGCCGTCAGGTTATGACCTGAAAACAAGAATAGATTAACAATATATTATTAGATTAAGCTGAGCTGAGGGCGATCACAATGATCGCCCTTGCGGTGCAACACTATAAAACAACTGTAATGAGATTATAGTTGGTGCGTTAATCATTTCTTCTTATATTCCGAAATAATGCAGACTTGGCGTAGGGCAGTTATTGAGGTGCTTGATCGGCGAGATTTTTATGGGCGTCAGCCAATGCCATTGAGGTAATTTTTCGGAAAACCGCTAGGATATTATTACCGATTGCCGAGCTTGTTTTATAGGCAGGTGCTTTGGTTATCTGATTTAGGTCAATTTCTAAGGTCTCAAATGAAAGTAAGGGAATGCCTTGATCAGAAAGGTCGGATTTGTTGTACTGCATTACAAGGGGAATGTCTGTTAAGTCTTTGTTTTGTTGTGAAAGGCTATCTTTTAGTTGTTCCAGTGATTTTTTATTAGCTTGTCGACACACCGCTCTGGAGTCGGCCACGAATACTATCGCATCAACTCCGTTAAGTACTAGTTTTCTGGTTACATCATATTTTACATGGCCGGGTATTGTATACAGAAGGGTTCTGACTCTGTATCCATCTATAGTTTTCATGTCTACGGGTAAAAAATCAAAAAATAGAGTGTTGCCTTCTTTGGTTTTCAAGCTAATAATATCGGATTGTGAATCTCCATGGTAGGCTTGACCAATAGATTTAATACTTGAAGTTTTACCAGAATCTTCGGGTCCATAATAGACTATTTTGAGTTGAATTGTTTTATTGTGAACTGTTATTATGCTCAACTGTCTACCTTCTTTTGCTATATTAGGTCTGATGTTTCAGAATAACTTTTTATTTATTACAGTTTAATGCTTGTAATGCTAGATTTTTCTAGTAGTTATAGATGTTCTAAGCTGAAATAGTTCAGACTGCAATCTTATTTCCTATGAGTTCCCGTAAGTATTTACTGTCCTGATGTTATAGGACTTTTTTTTACAATCCGGTGAACGGTTACTAAAAGTTATTTGAAGATTTTTTTATGGTGGTGAGCCCAGTTTAAGAATATTGCCCCCCAGCTTGTCTTATCGATGACAGGGAAAGTACTCTAGTTTGTTAGGGACCACAATAAACAATTATTAATTAGGAAGGGTGAATTGGTTGTATAATAGCAGGCAGTTAAGCTGATGCTGTGGCGGTAGGTAATAGTGATTATTATTGTTTTTTTAAGAAAAAAAAGTTAATTTTTACATGTTAAAAGGATGAAAAAAGTGGGTTATGCTGCTGTTTGAACGATCCTAGTTAACGGCGATAAGCATACCTTTGCATATGGATATTTTTCTTTATTAAGGAGATGTAGAATCCGTTGACCTTACCGATAAGCTCCTTGGTTTCCCTGTAGTTTGGAGGCTTATTGTTGGATATCGAGTTTTCTCCGGCATTCCATGCTGATACTACTAGGTCTAGTCTTCCTTTGTAGTTATGGTTATATTTGGCGATAAGATAGCAAGCGATAAGAATATTGATGGAAGGATCATAGAGGTCATTGGGTTTGAGTTTGCGTAGCTTGTGAGTGGAGGCGTATTTAAAATCAATGTTCAATTCAAGTATTTCGTTGGCAGCTTGTTTGCCAGTGGGATAAGTGATTTGAGTGAGTCCCCTGGCGTTTTTATTTGACCGGGCACGTGGTTTAGCAGAAGATTCGGCAAGGATTAAAGCACGAAGAAAATCAGAATTTACCTTGTGATTTGGTACAAAAAAGTCGAAATTACAAAAATAATCTATTAGATAATCATAGGTTGAGAGTCTGTTGATCTGAATTGTTGAGACTTCCAGTTCGGAATATTTTTCCAGATAATGTTTAACCTCTTTTCCTCCATAGGCGTTCAGGCATGTGATACCAGAGCAAAACAGTAGGGTACACAGTACGGTGTTGAGGAATATTTTATTTATCATCATTTTGAAATACTCGTCCATTCGTTGCAATTAAAAGGTAATTCAAAGAATTTATTACATGCTCGATATAGGTACCAGCCATCGTTGCTTCCTATCGTTTCGCGAATTGAATGCATAGCTAAAGATGGTACACCTACATCGATTGTCTTTATGCCGGTTTCGGCAGAAATTAAAGGACCCACTGTTGAGCCGCATGCCATATCGCTTCGCATTACAAATTGTTGAACCGGTATATTTGCTTGTTTGCAAAGGGTTTGAAAAAATGATGACGTTATACTGTTAGTCGCATAGCGTTGCTCAGCATTGAGTTTAATGGCGGGGCCATGGTTGAACAAGGGTGCGTGTTTATGATCGTATTTGTCTGGATAGTTTGGGTGTAGGGTATGGGCGTTGTCGGCAGATATGAGAAGTGATTTGGCTTTGCAACGTAAATTTTCCTCTGTGTTGGGTAGAATTCGGTCCAAAGTATCGCGTAGAAAGGAACCTTTGGCTCCTGATGTTGAAGTACTGCCAATTTCCTCATGATCGCTCAGGATGATCATTGCGTTGCTTTGTGGTGTACCGTTACAGATAGCCCGGATGGCAGTGTAGCACGAAAGCAGGTTGTCGAGTCGGGCTCCACTTATGAAATCTTTGTTAATTCCAGTGAGGCAAGCGGGCTGAGTGTCATAGAAAAACAATTCATGGTCAATGATTTCGTCAATATCAATTCTGTCGTATTCTAGAGAGAGTTGTTCATGTAGCAGCGTGGTGAAGTCCGGTGGGGTATTGTTATTGGATAGCATAAGGATGGGCGTGAGTTCGTTTTCCTTATTGATATCACAGGATTTAGTAGAGTCTTTTGCTAGGTGAATGGCTAGGCTGGGTATTATGGCGATGGGTCGACGAAAATCAATGAGTTTTGATTTTAGAGTTCCATTATTTTTTCGATAGGTAATTCTTCCGGCTATTGAGAGGTCACGGTCGAACCATGGGGTGAGCAGGGCTCCACCATAGACCTCAATTCCGACTCGTACGCAATTGTGATCGTCTTGGAGTGGGAATGGTTTGACTTTTAGTGCTGGACTGTCAGTATGAGCTCCAACAATGCGAAGGCCGGTATCGCTTAGAGCATTTTCAGTGAGGGTAAATGCAATAATGGAGGAGTTGTTTCGGGTGACAAAATATTTCCCTGCAGCTTTGAGTTCCCATGTTTGGGCCTCTGGTAGGTGAATAAAATTGTTGTCCTTCAGGAGTTTGCGTGCTGAGGCAGCAGCGTGAAAAGCAGTCGGTGAGTTATTGAGAAAGTTTAATAAACCGGTGTTGAAATCTGATTTCTGCATTTATTTAATGGTTCCTGATGAACGTTTTTTTATAATTTAAAATGATATGTAAACTAACGGATGTTAGAGTTATTTGGGGAATATTTCGTTTTTTGGGTGTGATGAGAATATTGTTGGCTGGAGGGAATTTTTTCTTCGTCGGGAATATTGCTTTTTGTTGTTTGGAGTTCCCGGCGGGCAGAAATTTCCCGCATTGCTGCCTTTGCCGCTACTTTAAAGTCTGCTGGGGAAGGATCGTTGGGAGCAAGAGCAGCTCTGCGAACAGTTTTCATTTTAGTGATAGTTTGTTGAGGAGTAGTGGCAGCGGCCACATCTATGGCAACTTCGCCTCCTGTAACGTACTGATGCCCATCGGGTCCTTTAGTGTATGAGAACGTAGTAGCTCTAGCATATCCTCCCGAATTAGAGAGATGGGCGTTTTCGTGAAGTTTTACTTTGCGGTCTTTTTGGTGTAATTTTTGAAGGGTATGTTGGTCGGTATTATTATGAGTCATCTTGCTAGATTTAAGGTCTTTGTCTTGGTTTAGGGCTAAGCGACTACCTTTTTCAGATATGGTTACTTTGTCGAAGGAAGTAGGGTTATGGTTGGTAGTAGTTTTGTATTTACGATGTTCAAAATCACCTGAATTGAGACTTTGGATTGTTGGATGCTGTGCGCTTTGCCAAGCGTATCGATAACCAACAGGAATAGTGAACATCTTGGACTCCGAAAACAATGTTTATGTTTATTAAATGACTATATGACATATTGACCGGAAAAGCAAAATTGTAATTAAACAACTTGTCATGTAATAATTCATTTATATTTTGGTGACCTGGTCACAGGGTTCGTAACTAGCTGATTTGATATGGTGCTAATTTGTAAGTGGTCACAGGTGCCTCAGGTTTATACAGTTGCTGCTGCTCGCTATAGCCCTTCTATGCGGGCAGTGGGAATCGTATACAGATGAGGTGCCTGTGACCTTTTACATATTTTGTTCTCCCCTTGGTAGCCTAACTAGTGCCTGAACGAAAAGGCACTAAAAATGATTTGAGGTAAGGGTAGTTAATTAAAAACTTAACCTGATGTGACGACCTACACCTTGCCCAATATGTCTTTTTTGGTAAATTATCCGAAAATCACGCTAAATTGTCGCACCTGTCCTGCCTGGTCAGTACAACTAGTTAAAATTTAAGCAGCTTTTTTTAGCTTCTGCTTTCGTCTTTCTTGTTTAATACGCTGTTGTTTTATTTTTACCCCCAATTGCTGGATATTGCGGGCTAGAACTGCGAGGGCTACGTATCGTTTAAAACCATCTATTCCATGGTCAGGACACGTATCGAGACCGTGAACTTCCAAAGCATTTATTGCTGATTCAACAGCAGAGTGCTTATGCCGATTTCTAACAAACTCCTCAGAATATTCTATTTCTTTATCTTTTGCCGAAAGTCTTCCTTTTTTGGGTAAAACCACCAGGTCAATGTGGTCTTGTAACTCTTTTCGATTAGCAGGTGAGTAAAATCCTTTGTCAAAACTAGTGGATTGTAAGTCTGAAAATTGTTTTTTCGTGTCCTTCACTATTGGTACGGCAACTTTGTCATCTGTTTCTTTTTCCATCACGAGATGATTCAGTATAAATCCATGTTGATCCTCCAGTATGCAGACTCTCAGGCCTAGTTCCACGGGGACACCAGCTTTTCCTTTGTTTATCCATTCGGTATGTTCTTCAAAAATTGAAAAAACTTTTTCTTCGTGGGGAATAACTTCGCCTTTAACAACACGTCTAATTATTTGATCAATTTGCCGTTCTGCATGCGTAATAAATGACTCCACCAACATCACTGTCGAAATCGTTTTGAGGCCACCTCCTTCGATATTACTGAGGGTGCATTTTGCTTTTACGATAAATTTATTTGCTAAATCACAATATTCCATGTGAGCGTCTTTGATTAACTGTTCACGGGCTTGCTTCTTATTATCATTTTTGGAAGTTGAGCGTTTGAGTTTTTGGGCTTTCCGATATAACCGTTTGAGTCTTTGAATATTGTATTTACCTTGTCTCCACTCCGTTATCCCGCATGCTGCAGAAAGAGAAGCGATAAGAGAAATTATTTTTCGTGTGGCATCGAAAAGTACATTGATATCAGTGGGGAAGTGTATGTTGGTTTCAAGAACAAACGTATCACACCGTCCTCGTAGCGCTTCATCTCCCTCCTTGATGGTGATTCGGTGCCCTTCTTTAACCGTTAATATATTAATTTCGTTTAGCATTTCAGGAGTTAGTAATCCTACGTTATCCTTTAATGTTTGAAGCTTGTAAACATAAGAAAAATCAAAAGGACCATGACCAAGCATCTGCCTAATTGTTATATGATTATTGGCCAATTCGCAAAGGCGGTCATAATCACAATTCAAGTTCAAGCGTAGTACACCGAAAATTAATATTTTCCACAAATCCATACCGGGCCGACCATTATTTTTATTTATCGTGGGGAGAATCTTTTTTTCAAGTATTGCGAAAATTTTTTGTCGCAGCTCCACCGTACAATAAATGTGCTGGAGTCCTAAAAGAAGAGGGGGAATGTCGTCGCGGGAGTTAAGGTCGATTTCTATTTGGCTTATCGGTAACTCCCCAAGCTTGAGCTGAGGATGGCGGGTATGTCTCATGATGTTTGTTTTTGGATGAAGTTTTCGCAAAAGAGGCAGGTGCCTCCAAAAAAATGGATATATTCATTTCTAAAAAATATTATAATATATTCAGGGGAATATTTGTATGTATTTCTTTACTTTTTTCAGCGAAAAAATGGTATTTTCTGAGAAAATAATAGGTGTCACTCAAAACTTCATGTATAGCTACGGCTGGTAACTTA
>JAOTSI010000319.1 GCA_029865005.1 Desulfobulbaceae bacterium | reverse complement strand
CCGGCTTTAGAAGGCTTTTGCTGCTGATCGTCCGGTTGTACTCGCATTGCCAATTGACTATAGGGAAAATGTAAAATTATCTGATAGACTAGGGAGTATTCAGTGTAATTTGTGAGATTGATGTTGTATCCGCATGAGGCGTATGGGGAGTTTTGGTAAAGAAGCTTAGGGCAAAAAAAAATGGGGGTGGCTAATGCCACCCCCGACGAGAAAAAGAGTAGAGAAGAGAGCGAGTTTTAGATCGGGGACAACTTGTTTGTAGAATAATGAAGAAGATTATGTTGTCATCCGAGTTGTTGTATATATAAATATATTTAACCATCCTTCATTTATTATTTATATACCTTGTTGCGCTCGTCTTGTCAAATACTTTTTTGTTGAACCTTTAAAAACGCATAACGGTTTAGTAATTAACAACTATTGAACCTGTTTACAGCCAGTTCGTTCTTTTAGAGGAGCGGTCTTTAGTTTTACAGTAAAATGGTATGGGTAGCCTCTGGAACGATTTTCAAGGTTTGGCTTTGCTTGCCAAACGAATCGGGTAGCCGGAGGGGGAAGATTCCCCCCCCCCCGGGGGTTATTATCTTGTTGGAGTTGTTCCATGATGCCGGGAAGTTCAAAGTCAAAAACGTTGGGGACGATATTTTTGATGAATTGCACTCTGAGAATCTTTTGTGTGATTTGATCTGCTCGGAAAGTCTTGAGTCTTCGATGATAGAATTGGATGCAATGCCGTGAGTTTCTATAAGCTCGGCTTTCCGGGTATGACGAACATCGGGGGAGGGGTTTGTCTCTGGATTTTCTCAGCAGGCTATCTGTCGAGCGGACCTGGGTTCAATGGACAGCGATAGAATGATAGTGATTATTATGAAGTACGGATTCAGGCAATGGATTTAAAAAAACAGATTTTTCTTGGTATCATTTCATCCTCTTGTTGGTGCGGAAAGCCAGTTTGTAATTGTTCGTATGCGTTGACCAGCACTCCGCCTGCGCGTGATCAAGCCGGATTTACATAGGATTAACTATAGCCCACTGGCCTGCTTGTACACATGCGCAGCACTGGTAAACGCTTAACGATCTGATGTTATAGAACTATTTTTTACAGCCCGGTGAACGGTTACAATTATTCAGGGAAGGTGATGAGGGATGTGGGCGGGTCTTAACTTGCCACTGTGTGATATTCCGCTACTTGATCGGAGTTGAAAATCGATAAGTTGGCGCAGGAGTTTACCTTCTCGCCGTTGCCGCTGCTTATAGTAGCTTTTCTATGTAGGGTGGTCGATATGCCTTGTAGTAAAAAAGCACACAATTCTTAGTGTCTAGACTTATTGTGCGGAGACTGGGAGATCAAGGTTATCTTTTTTAACTCTTAGCTATCCAATCAAATTCTTTTAGTTTGAAATAATGCAAAATTATATTTGTGTTTAATCGCAATGTTTATCACCAGAGCTAGTCTTGATGGAAATGCCTTGGTAAGTTTATTTAGTGATCTAAGCTGGTTCCTTGTGTTGTTGGTGGTGGCATGACGTTTGCAAAAATTGGATTAGGCAGAAGCTTAGGGCCGAGGAAAATAATCAATATCTCAAAATTGTGCTGTATTTATGGTTGTTTTCTTTCTTGAGGTGATTAGGTGTATAGCATCATAGTATAATGGTTGCCTTGGAAAGAAGACTTCTAAAAAGACAAGCAAATAAGCGCTATGCTTCGAGATGGGATAATTTATTTTTTTTCGAGGACCTTAGGTGGTATTGAGGAATTTGAATATTGGGACGCGTTATGGAAGATATTACTCTTTTGTTTTTGGTGTTATGGATGATGCCGTTGCTGGTAAATAGTTATTTATTGAAGGATGAAGGAGTGGCTACCACCATTATGGTTCTTATGCTCACAGCTTTCTTTTCTTGGGCTGTAACTACTATTTTAGCCTGTAAAATTTTTGTGCAATCACCTACATTTCTTGGTGTCCGTCAGAACAGGTTTGATATTGGGGTTCGACCAGTGGGTGATATCGATGAATATTCATTAGTTTGTGACCATAATATATATGCTGTAGCGATTAATGTGTCTGTTAAAAAGAATGATTCTAGTTTTTGTTTCAAGTGTGGACGGAGTAATCGTAAGAGTGACGGTTATTGCTATTTATGTGGGGAAACTTTGCGTTGATAAGTTATAAATTTAAATATAAATTTGGTTAGTGTAATGGATGAAAAAGATTTTTTTCCATTTATATTTTAGGGGGATTTTATCATATGAAATGGAAAATAATTATTTTGGCGGCTACGTTTGTTGTAACCTTGTCACCAAAGTCTTATGCATATTTTTTTTGGAAGAAATGTATCGTCAATGACCATACTTTTTATCATAGGATAATTAATAGCGATAATATTGAAATTGGTAACAGTGACCAACGTGCCGTGGCAAGCGTGCAATGTGTAGGTACTTCACGTAGGCATGGTTTTTCTGAGAATGATGACGGTGTTGATCTTATCTCTGATGATGATGTGTTTATTCCTGATTATAAGAAAAAAATATGTCAGGGTGATAATATATATATTCAGGGTGGAGAATGTTATATCCTTTTTCTTAAAAAAGAGGGTTGATAATTAATATTAAGAATATGGTTATGTGGTTTGTTGATTTAAGTGCCCTCTGGGTCTGGGGTGTTATGATGTAGTTGTCTGAAGTCGTAGCCTGATGGGTTTTGGAATACCCTTAAACTGAATTCAGGTAATATGGCAAAAATATGATCAAATATGTCGGCCTGGATAGCCTCGTAGTTAGCCCATATTTGGTCATTACTGAATATATATAATTCAATGGGCAATCCTTTTTCTGTTGGTGCCAGGTGACGTATAAGAAAGGTCATGTTTGTGTGAATTTTAGGGTGGTTTTTTAGGTAATTTTCTAGGTATGCTCTGAATATTCCAATATTGGTTTGACGTCTGCCGTTGATCGGTATTAAATTATCTATCTTTTTTTCTTTGTTATCTAGTTCTATTTCTTCTTGTTTATTTTTCAGGTATTTTTTCAATAAAGTTATTTTAGAAAATTTCTGTAGTTCCTCCTCGGTGGCAAAGCGTATGGAGTTCATGTCGATATAGATCGCCCGCTTGATACGTCTCCCTCCAGATTCTGTCATTCCTCGCCAATTTTTAAATGAATTTGATATAAGTGCATAGGTTGGAATAGTGGTGATTGTCTTGTCCCAGTTGCGTACGATGACACTGTGGATTGAGACATCTATAACATCTCCATCAGCGTCGTATTTCGGCATTTCGATCCAATCGCCTGGACGTACCATATCCGTACCGGTGAGTTGGATGCTGGCAACAAATCCGAGTATGGTATCCTTGAAAATGAGCATGGTAACCGCAGTCACTCCGCCGAGGATACTAAATATCCCCCATGGAGATCGATCAGTTAACGCAGCGAATAAGAATATAATTCCACATGAGTAGGTTACTATTTTTATAGCATCCAGGTAGCCTCGTATGGAACGGACATATTTTTTGTTGAAATGTCGATGGATATCGTACATAGCATTGAGTAGCGAAGAAATGCAAAATATGGAGCAAATAATAAACCCGGAGAGGATGAAACGTCCCAAAAGGTTAGCCAGCCAGGACTCGGGTGGAAAGATAATATCTTTTGCCAGATGAAATATGGCAATTGGAACGAACCAGGTTAATTTTTCAAAAAAATTGTGGGTAAGTAGGGGGTCATCCCACTGATAATTGCTATTGTGAATATAGGTGGTGATTCGTGGAATGAGGATGGAGCGTACAGCTTTGGTAGCGGTCCATCCGATGAGTAATATTAAGATGAAAATAGAGATGTTGAGAGTCATGGTTGCATAAGCTTGAGAGGTCGGTAATTCTTTGATAAATTGGAGTAAGGTGTCTATGTATTGCATGTTGATAGCTTTAAAAATTTTAGTAGGTGTTGATTCAATGGCTATATATAACAAAGCTACTATAGCAGGCTGAGTTAAAAAAAGGAATTGAACCAATATTTCTAAAATTTCGAATAATTCATAGAGGTGAATTATTTTAGAAAACAATATGGAATGCGTCGAAATGATTGCAGTAGAGTCTTTTCCGGCTCTTTTTTGGTAAATGTATTTTTTTGATATTATATTTTCATTCAGTTTGTTATTTTCATCACTGATATGAATTTATGCAAATTTTGCATAATAGGCTATTTGAGCAAACATAGTCGGTTGTACCTGGTCACAGGATTCATAACCAACTGATTTAATACTATGCTTATTTGTAAGTGATCGTAGGTAAAATATTAAAACATATATTATGAAATTATTTAAGTGTATTATTTTTAATTTGTCGTAGTTATGTTTATTTATTGATACTGTCAAGTCGTTATGGTCAATTATGCTTTTTATGGTTAAATATAACAGTAAGATGGGGAAATATGTCTTCTAATGTAGATGCTGTGGATTCTTTTGAAACCTTTCTTAAAAATATTAAAACATCACCCAATCTAAATACCCTCACTACCCGTATCAGTAATCAGTTATTGGATGTTTTTTGGGTGGAAATGGCTACCGTATATATGGTTGATCCGGCCGGTAAGCTGTTGGTTTCATGGCTGTTGTTGCCTGGTGAAACACTGCGTAAAATTTGTACACCTATAACCAAATCATCAATTTCCGGGTGTGTCGCTGCTACCGGAAAAAAAACTATGATTAGAGATGTATATGATGTAATGGAGCTTGCTTCGATTGACCCAGAGTTGAAATTTGATTCATCATGGGATCGGAAGACCGGAAATCGTACCCGTCAAATTCTCACTGTTCCCATTTGTTACGGAGAAAATGTTCTTGGAGTGCTACAGCTTATTAATAAACGACATAACGGCAATTTTATCGATTCTGATGAACGTAATAGTGAATTGTTAGCGAGTTTACTTGGGCAGATCCTTGAGAAAATAAGAAAAAGTAAACCAGAGAAGAAGCCTGGTAAATTTGATAAGTTGATCGAGGGAGGAGTTTTAAGTGCGGGTGATTTGAAAAATGCTGTTTTATTGGCTAAGCAGGAAAAGTCTGATGTGGAAAGTATTTTGTTGGAAAAATTTGCTATATCTAAAGATCAGCTTGGCATTTGTTTAGCTAATTTTTATCATACTAATTTTGTGGACTTAACTCTTGATAAATATGATCCCAGTGGTTTTTTAAAGGGGATGAATATTGATTATTTTCTTAAAACACGTCTTGTTCCCCTGAGTATTGAGGAAAATAAAGTTGTATTAGCTTCTGATAATCCATATGATCAGAGCAGGTTACCGGATGTTATGAAGGCCTTTGGTGCTAGTCAGGCGGAAGTGTTTTTTGCTTTTGGTTTTGATATGGAATTTTACGTTGAAAGGTTGAGTCAGTTGTGCCTTGAGCGGGAAAGAGCCAGAGTTCGTGAGAAGATCATGGCTAAAGTTCCAGGGGACGAACAGCCCAAGGTGGAGGCAAAGCTTACTTCCGATAGTAAACCAATTGTT
>JAOTSI010000318.1 GCA_029865005.1 Desulfobulbaceae bacterium | reverse complement strand
AGGCTGGTTGTTTTTGGGCCAAAAAAGATGGGAAAAACGGTTCTGCAATTTAAGGTATTGTTCAACAGGTGACCGTGGTCGTGGGATTTTATTGTGAATTATTTCATCGTGGCAATATTCCTTGAGCGGCCAAACGCCGGTTTTTACGGCGAGCTGGCCTATCTTAATACTTAATGAGGGGTCAAAACCCCAGCCGGTGGGACATGGAGAAAGGGAGAGGAGTAAGGATGGTCCCCGTGTTTCGGTTGCTTTTTTAACTTTTTGTGCCAGGTCCAAGGGCTCGGCTGCGATGATGGTGGCAGCATAGCTTGGCTTATTGGCAATCCAGAGGGAAAAAAGGTCTTTTTTGATACCGAAATAACCAGTGGATCCTTTGCTGGTAGCAGTTTTGGCCCCGTGAGGGGTGGCGGCGGAGTATTGTTGTCCTGTGTTGCCATAGCCTTCGTTATCGTAACAAACATAGATGAAATCAAGATTTCTATCAATTGCAGCAGAAGTGGATGAGAGACCCATGCCATAAGAGGAGCCATCGCCTGCTAAGACAACAACCTTCATTCTTTTGTTTGGGTCGTCGGAATTCTTACTTGCCAGAATATCAAGGGCGTCCCGTACTCCTTGGGCTCCGGCGGCGGCGGAACCCATGGAGGTATAGAGCCAGGAGCCCGGAAAGGGAGTAAAGGGGTAAACGGATAAAAGGGTCATGCAACCGGCGGCGTTGATGAAAACGGATCGTTCTCCTAGGATATTATAAAGTTGATGAATCGCAGCTAGTCCACCACAGCCTGCACACATGGGAGTGCCGGAGTCCATGGAATGGGCGGTTGGAAGATCACGTAGGTTTTGATATATTTTCTCGATCATGGCTATCTCACGGGGAAGTTGTGTGGGTGCCTGCAATACGCTGTAGTTGTTGCATGTCAGTGTTTTCTTTTTCAGTGTAAAGTAGCCGTTGAGGTGGTGTTTCTCCCGTTTTCACAGCTTCTCGTATGGTTTCCGCCATGCTGTAAAATTCTTCAGCACTAATGTCTCTGCCTCCGAGGCCGCCCACAAAGGCAGCTAATATGGGGCGGGTGATCAAGGGGTAGAGTGCGGCAGCGGTTTCTTGATGTAGGACGCCGCCCATGCCGAGGGAAAGGTTCTGGTCGATAACGGCCACACCTTTGAGGGGAGCAAGAGATTTGCGTAGTTCGTCCATTGGGAATGGGCGAGTCAATCGGGGCCTAACCAGGCCTATTTTCCAGCCAGCAGCGCGAAGTTGGTCGACGGCCTCTTTCCCCTTACAGGAAAAGGAGCCGATCATCAGAAAGGCGTATTCAGCATCTTTAAGTTTATACAGTTCCACCGGATCGTAGGAGCGGGAGAAAAGAATTTGAAATTCATTGGTGATCTGTTTGTAGATCAAACCGGCATTAAGTAGGGCCAAATGAGTTTGGTATTTGAAATAAGAGTAAGCGGAACCTCCGAGCACTGCCACCCCTTGGCTCATGGGATGATCGGCTGAAAAACGGGGTTGGTTTGTTGGAAATGGCGGAAGGAAGCGGTCAACGTATTCTTGATTGGGTACTTCAACGGGCTCTCTGGTAAAGGAGAGGTAGAAGCCGTCGTAGTTAACAATCACCGGTAAGCGGACTCCGGCGTCTTCGCTGAGACGATAGGCTAAAATCATACTGTCGAGTACTTCTTGACAGGTGGAGCAGTGGATTTGAACAAATCCGGCATCGCGAAGGGCCATGATGTCGTTATGGTCTGGCTCCAGGGTGATAGGTGAGGCTAGACCTCGTGAAACATTGACCAGAACAAAAGGTACCCGCCAGCCGGTGACGGTGTGAAGCATCTCGGCGGCATAGAGAAGACCTTGGCTGGAAGTGGCGGTGAATGTGCGTACTCCGGTTGCGGCTGCGGCTCCGGCAGCGGTAACCATGGAGTGTTCAGACTCCATGGTTACCATCTTGCAGTCCATGCTTCCCTCTTCGATCCATTTGGATAATGTTTCAATTACCTCGGTTTGGGGAGTGATCGGGAAGGCAGGGAGATATTCTATTCCGGCAAGTTTCGCTCCTAGAGCGGCGGCCCCGTTGCCGGTGAGAAGTTCACGGGTCATACACTCTTCTCCTTGTCATTTGTTTTGTTGGAGTGTTCGGGGATGGCAGTGATGGCGTGTGTCGGGCACTGGGTCATGCAAATTAAACATCCTTTGCAGTGGTTAAGATTAATCTGCGGATGACGGTCTTCATCAAGGGAAATGGCCCCGTCTGGACAGAATGTGTTGCATATCCACCAGCAACGGTTACATCTTTCACGGTCAATAATCGGACGTTTGGTGCGCCAGGAGCCTGTTTGCATGAGATGGCTGGTCATGGAGCCGATAATGGCGGGGATGTTCGGGCCCCCTTGCTCCAGGGGTAAGGTAATCCAGTCCGGTGGATTGTGGGATTCCACAAAAACCGGTCCGTCGGGCGAGATAGCAGTTGGTTGTTTACTTAAGGTGGTAAATGTCTCCTCAATGATGTCCAAATTTGATTGAAGTGTTTCAAGTGGTAGGTTTGAGAGTTCGGTTTGAGCGGCTTTCATAAGTGCAGGAAGGTTAATGATGCGCAAGAGAGCTGCGGCTCCTCCGGCGCATGATGCGCTGGGAAAATGATCGTCTTTTTGTGTGGTCAAGGGAGGAAGGGTGAGGATGATCCCTTTGAATCCAAGTTGTTTTAACAGGGAGGTGTCGGGGGTTTTGCTGTTGATGAGCAGGACGGTGTGCTCGGTACATCCCTGGAGAACACCAGCGGCCGGAATGGAAAGAAGGGATTGATCAGCGACGACTACTAGGCCGGGGCGAAGAATGATGCCCCGTTCGTTTATCGGGTTGGTGGAACAGCGCACGTAGGCAAATATTGGTGCACCTCTTCGTTCCGCCCCGTACCTGGGGGCATCTTGAATGTAGTACCCTTCATTGAATAATGCACGGCCCAGAATTCTGGAGGCTGTGCGCATCCCTTGTCCTCCGCGACCATGAAAACGGATGCGATACATATGTGCTCCTTTTAGGTAGGTGGTCAAAGGGTTCAGCTTTGTGGAGGTGCCGCTGCTCCCTAGAGTTCATTTATACAGGTGGGGGGCATCGTGTAACTATGAGGTGCCAGTGATAATTTGCCATTTTGTAGATGCGTAGTTGATGAATAAAGCGGGAAATCATAATATGGAATACCGCTTATGGTTCATGGCTTTTTTGACTCTGGATGTAGCTAGCTGCATGGCGGCATCTCTGGGTAGAATTTGTTCCTCCTTGGCCGTCTTTAGGACTTCATGGGTATTGGTTTTTAGCTTGTCTTCTATGGTTTGCATAGCAGCACTTTGTCCTTCTCCGCGATACTCAACGGCAGCGCAGATTACTCCACCGGCGTTGGCAATGAAGTCTGGGATAATCAATGTTCCATGGGTGTGGAGATATTCTTCGGCTTCTTTTGTAAAGGGGATATTAGCTCCCTGGGGGATCAGCTTGGCTTTAAGGCGGGAAACGTTACTTGCGTGGATTACATCTGGTCTGGCTGCCGGGATCCAAATCTCGCACTCAATATCTATGATATCAGCGGGCTTTGTTTTATTACCAAATGGAGCATCTATAACGGATTTGCCTTCTTTCTTGAGATTAATAAGTGCTTGGATGTCAAGACCTTTGGGGTCGGAGATGGTTCCGGAAGAATCGGCAGCAGCTACTAAGATGGTGCCGTTACGACTGAGGTAACGCGCTGCGTGAGATCCCACTGCACCGAATCCTTGAACCGCCACTCTGGCCCCATCCAATTTAAAATCGCAAAAATTAATGGCCATGTTTACCGCATGGAAAAGCCCCCAGCCGGTGGCACCGATAACGTCCAGTGGAATTCCACCTATTTCTGAGGGTAGTCCGACGGAGCGTCCTATCTCGTCTTTAATCCAGGCCATGCACTCTTCATTAGTTCCCATGTCTGGCCCAAAAATATAGTCGGTTTCGTTGCGCAGAGCGTGAGCAAAACACCGAATCAGTTCTTCTTTACTCTTTCGATCAGTTTTCGGGTCACCTATGAGTACGGATTTCCCTCCACCATGGGGCAAGCCAGCTGCAGCGTTTTTTAGAGTCATTGCTCGGGCAAGACGTGCGCATTCTTCTACGTTAACGTCTGGAGCCATTCGTAACCCACCAATGGATGGACCAGCGGCGACATTGTCGACAACCAGTACTCCTTTTAAGTTTCGTGACGGTTCAAAGATCTGAATGATTTTCGCAGGGCCCAACTTGTCGCAAAGAGAGAATGTGTCTTTTGTACTCAAAGGTTACCTCCCAGGTATCAGTGAAGAGCAAGGTAAGGGCCGTGGCAAAAATATATTATCCCATCCCGGAATTTGTGCAGTTTTAGGATATTTCTATTTTTTGCATCCCTTACTTCTATTACATCACGGTCTATTTCTCATTGTCAAATGGAAAGCGGCGGAAGCTCTTTTTGTAAATTAGAGGGGTGTGAGAGTGGTGAAATTATCATCTTGTTTCTACGAAATAATCATAGTTGGTAATAGAAATATTAACTAGTTGGTATAATGTGCTGCAAGATTGTAAGTAGCAAAAGGCAAAAGGGGTAACCGTTCACCAGTTCCACGGCTGCGTGCGATAAGCCTTATCCACATTGTATTAATTATCGTTCACCAGGCTTCTTGCATACATTCGCAGTGCTGGTAAACGCTTAATGGACTAATGTTAAATAACTTTTCTTTTTATCTAAGCGAACAGTTATGTAAAAGGCACATCATGTTTATGAAGCTGCCGACATTCATTATAGCTCATCTGTAAAGGCTGGGTAATAGCGTTAATAAAGGTGTATGTGATCAGTTTTAGTTATTGAAAAAGCTTCTGATTCCCTGCATAAGCATTTCCACTGCCAGGGCAGTGAGGATAAGGCCCATAAGGTGTTGGAGGGCATTAAGTCCTTTTTTGCCTAATAGTTTATCAAGTTTTGATGAAAGAATAAGAATAGTACTAGTTATTGCCCAGGCGATAAGAAGTGCGAGTACCCAATCAAATATTCTGTGTGGTGCTTGGGCGGTGAAGAGCATGACCACCGCAATGGCTGAAGGGCCTGCGATGCAGGGGACTGCCAGTGGGACGATGAGCGGTTCTTCATCCAGAGTTGAATGAAACATTGTTTCTGGTTGTCCGAATATCATTTGGATAGCAATAAGAAAAAGGACTATCCCTCCGGCGATTTGAAGAGAGGAGTGGGAGATTGATAGGCTGTTGAGAAGAAATGGCCCGGTTATTAGAAAGAATAGCAGAATGGCGAGAGCAATAAATAATTCCCGAATAATAACAAACTGTCTTCTTTTTGGTGGGACGTTTTTTAGAACCACTAAATAAAAAGGGGCGTTGCCAAAGGGGTCCATGACAGGGCAATCGCATCAAAATAATCAACTAAACAGGAGATTAGCCAAGTAGCTATTATCCCATCCTGCTTTGAGACGTTTATTTTTGACTCCAAGTTTTGTTGATTTG
>JAOTSI010000317.1 GCA_029865005.1 Desulfobulbaceae bacterium | reverse complement strand
TGGCGTCTTTAATACGCAGGGCGGCAAATTGGTTATGGGTCAGATGGGTTTTGGTTAGGGTACAGGCAACGGCCATGGTATTTTCCGGCCCGAAATGGTCCTGCCAATCTATTTTCAAGGCCCCGTCATATAGAGAGTCGGTGCTCTCGGCGCTAAAAGAGGCTAGTTGCAAGAGGACTCTGGAGGCAAAGCGGGACCAGAGGCATAATCGGTAAGCACTTTCCAGTGGTCCGTTCCAGGTAACAAAGCCGGGTCCGGCGCTAATGTTTTCTCCATTGCAGGCCCGGACTTCTCCGGTTAACAGATCTTCAAGTCCGCCAGCGCAGGTGGCAGTAAATACATGGTAATCTATATTTTTATTATTGGAACTGGGGCTGGTAGAGCTCATAGGTGTCATCTTGTAGTCGTAAAAAAAGGGGTTAACGGACGGCTCGGTTAGGCCGAGTTCGCTGGTCCGTGAGGGTCGTTGTTGTTACATTCCTGGTAAAAAGTGCATTTCATACAATCTTGGATTTTCTCGGCATAGGTGCCGGTTACTCTTTTTTCACACATGGTTCCAGCAATGGCCCAGCATGAACGGCCAAAAGAGGGGTAGGCCTGGCAGCGTCTGGATGGGTCTTTTTCTATGTCGCATTTTATATATTGCCAGCAAGCTATTTTGGTGTCTTCCAGAGGTGATTGATAGGGAAAGTGCATGGTCACCGAAGTGCCTTTGTCCACTTCGCTTTCTATTTCTATGAACCCTCGGTGATAATCCATGATGTCATGGACGATAATTAATCCCAGACCAGTGCTATGTTCCATGCGTTTGGTGGAGAAGAAAGGTTCAAAAATATATTGGGATTTTGATTCGGAAATTCCTTGTCCGGTATCGTTGATGGTGACTGTGACCCAATTGATGTTCCGAAGTTTTGTTTGTTTAGTGTCTACCGTTAATACTCCACCCTCGGGCATGGAGTCAATGCTGTTTGCCACCAGGTTATTTATCGCCAGGTTAATCTGCTGTGGGTCGAGGTAGATTTCCGGAATATCCGGCATGTATTTTTCTATTATTTCGATCTGTTCTTCGTTTTGATGTAGGCCATGGGCGGAGTGGACGGCTTGGTGGATGGTGTCGTTAAAGCTGTGTCGGCTAAGGGGGGTGCCGGTTTTGGTGTAGACGATGATGTCGTGGAGAATGGCTTCGAGGCGTGAGACTTCAGAGACAATGACCTCGGCGTATTGTTTTTCCTTGGTGTCTTGAGGTAGGTGTTTAATCAGTCGGTAGCTGAGGCCTCCCAGCGCAGAGAGCGGGTTGCGGATTTCATGGGCGATGGAGGAGGTGAGGCGGCCGAGAGCTGCGAGTTTTTCGTTTTCGATGAGTGTTTTCTGCATTCGCTGCAGATTGGTGAGAGAATGGGAGAGTTGACCGTTGAGCACTGTTATCTCAAAATTGTCCCGTTTAAGTTGGCCGTGGATGAGGCCTGCGGGGATGCCGATGAGAAAAAGAAAGGAGATGCGTAAGCCAGGTTCGGTCCAGTGGGTACCCGCGACAATGTGCGGGGCGAGGTTAACCAGGTATAGAAGGGCCGAGAGGGTGGCTACGCAGGTGCCGAAAATATAGCCGAAGTAGAGGGTATGAAGCACTACCAGGAGGTAGTAGCCGAGAAAGAAACTGTCATCATAGCGGTTGGTTATTCGAACCCACCAGTAGATAAATAGAATATCGAAAAGAAGAGAGAAAAGATAAAATCTTCGTAAGTGATGAGGCTTAAAGACGATGAAAAGATAAAGTGTGAAACTGAAAACGGCAAAAAGAGTTAGTGCTTGGTGGTAGGTATGAACCTTGTGGAGTGGAACGGGAGCGAAGTGAAGCCAGAACAGGCAACCAAGGATGGTGATCAACCGTAGGAGCAGGAAGAGAATGTCAGTGATGCTGTATACTGTTTTTACGTTATGACGGTAAAATTCCAGCAAAGATGTAAACATACCCGAACTCCGAAAATGTTGTCACCCCTGGAGTGGGAGTCATCAAAAATCGGGGGAGGCGAATGCCTCCCCCGACATTATGGAATTAGGGTAATTTGAACGTCTCGCTTTGTCACGCTATTTTAGGAGCGGTTTTCTTTTTTAAGACATAATACAAGACCGGAACTGCCATGCGGCTGATCAGTAAGGAAGCGATTTCACCAAACATCAGGGAAATAGCTAGGCCTTGGAAGATGGGATCGGCTAAAATTACCGATGCGCCAACCACAACAGCTAGAGCAGTGAGCAACATGGGGCGGAACCGAATGGCACCCGCTTCAACTACTGCCTTTTCAAGGGGCAAGCCATGGCTAATCCGTAGTTCGATGAAGTCCACCAGGATGATAGAGTTACGCACTACAATACCAGCCCCGGCCATGAAGCCGATCATGGAGGTGGCAGTGAAGAACGCACCCATACCCCAATGAGCGGGCAAAATGCCGATTAGGGAGAAGGGGATGGCCGCCATTACTACCAGAGGGGTGAAGTAGTCTTTAAACCAGCCCACCATGAGCATGTAGATCAAGATCATTACCACGCAGAAGGCTAGACCGAGGTCACGGAAAACCTCCAAGGTGATGTGCCATTCTCCGTCCCATTTAATGGCGCTTTCTGCCTCGTTAAATGGCTGATTAAGATTATAGAGTTCAATGGGGTCGCCAGCGGAGCTTTTGAGTTCATCGAGTTTTTCGTTCATAGAGAAAATCGCATAAACAGGGCTTTCCACTGAGCCTGCCACGTCACCAGTAACATAAACCACTGGTCGGAGGTTTTTTCGATAACGGGGTTGGGGTACGGGAGCCTCTGAAACCATGATGAGCTCACGAAGCGGTATAAGCTGGGCCGTCGGAGACATGGTAGAACGTATCTTGATGTTAAGTAGATCGTCTATTCGGGCTCGTTTGGCTTCAGGAAGTTGGAGTACTATATTAATCTCTTCCTTGTCCATGGGTTGATGGAAAAGGTCAATGGACATACCCTGTAGTGCCAGTTGTACGGTGGAAGTGATTTCTCCTTCGCTGATCCCATTAAGGGCCGCTTTTTCCTTGTCCACGGTGATAATGGTTTTGGTACGGTCTTCTTCCCGGTACCAGTCCACATCAACGACGCCTTCAGTGGTGTCAAAAATATTTTTTACTTTTTGAGCTAAGCTAAGCCGTTCCTCATCAGTGGGGCCGTATATTTCGGCCACTAAGGTTTGGAGAACTGGCGGGCCAGGTGGTACTTCGGCCACTGCAACTACCGCGTTGTACTTGGCGGCAATGGCTGCCACAGCTGGTCGTATTGCCTTAGCGACGTCATGACTTTGACGGTCGCGATCATGCTTGGGCAGCAAGTTTACTTGGATATCAGCCATGGTTGGACCGCTACGCATGAAGTAGTGCCGAACCAAACCGTTGAAGTTATAGGGTGAAGAAGTTCCAGCATAAACTTGATAGTTGACCACATCGGGATCTTTACTGACCGCTTTGGCCATTTCGGTGGCAACATTAGCGGTATGCTCTAGAGTGGATCCTTCTGGCATGTCGAGAATAACTTGAAACTCGCTCTTATTGTCAAAAGGCAACATTTTGACTTTGACCAGGCCCAGATAGACCATGCTGCAGGTACCAAGTAGCAGGGCGATAATGGAGACGAAAAAGATTGTCCGCCAGCCAGCACTTGCCAGTAATGGGTCCATTACTTTGTGGTAGAGCCGGGTAAAAAAATCATCGGGAGCAGTATATTCATCTTCATCTCCAGGGGCACCCATGCCGTGATCATGATCACCTTTTTTAAGTAATAGGGTGGCAGCCCACGGGGTAACCGTGAAGGCAATGATCAAGGAGAAAACCATGGCGGCGGAAGCTCCGATGGGAATAGGTCGCATATAAGGACCCATTAATCCACCGACAAATGCCATGGGGAGGATAGCTGCGATAACTGCCCACGTTGCCAGTATGGTAGGATTACCTACTTCAATTATCGCTTCCACAAATACTGTGGTGCGCGGTCGCTTGGAGTTGCCGGGTAGCCGCATGTGGCGAACGATGTTCTCCACAACCACGATGGCATCATCAACCAGAATACCGATAGAAAAGATAAGGGCAAAGAGGGTAATTCTGTTGAGAGTATATCCGTAGAGGTAGAAGAGTAATAAGGTTAAAGATAAAGTAGAGGGAATGGCCAGCAGAACGATTATAGATTCACGCCAGCCCAGGAAGAACATGATGAGCAGTGCTACACCGAATACGGCAATGCCCATGTGTAAAAGCAGTTCGTTTGACTTTTCCGCTGCCGTGTCACCATAATCGCGGGTGATTGCCACTTCGATGTCGGCGGGGATAAGGGTTCCTTTAAGGGTTTCGATTTTTTCCAGTACCGTATCAACTACCTGTACAGCGTTGGCCCCGGGTCGTTTGGCAACAGAAATGGTAACTGCGGCTTCTTCCTCGTTATTAACTTTATCACCATAAAGCACGTAAGTACTTGGCTCTTCAGGGCCGTCGATGATCTCCGCCACATCACTTAAGTAGACTGGGCTTGAATTGTAAACGCCCACCACGATGCGACCAATTTCTTTGGCAGAGGAAAGAAAACGTCCTGTTTCCACAATGAGTTCATTGTTGGAATTTTTCAGGGAGCCGGAAACTGTCTGGCGGTTGGCTTGTTGTATTCTGGGAATCAGTTCGGAAACCGAAAGATTACGGGCGCTGACCAGTAAGGGGTCAAATAGTATCCGAATTTGCCTGCGTGTTCCGCCGATGAGTTTGGTTTCAGCAACTTCGCCGATGTTTTTGATGGTATCATCAATTTGAGCTGCTAAACGACGCAGGGTGAAGTGGTCGTAATTTTTACTGTGCAGCGTGAGAGCGAGGATGGGTACATCGTCAATTGTATGAGGCTTGACCAGTGGCGGACTGACCCCGTGAGGGATGCGGTCAAAATTGGTGGCCAACTTTTGGTTGAGTTGAACAATGGCACCTTCCAGGTCTTGGCCCACGTAAAAACGGGCAACCAATAAGCTTTTACCTTGCATAGAGGTTGAGTAAATATATTCTACTCCGGGAAGTTCATAGAGCAGCTTCTCTATGGGGATGGAGACCAGTTCTTCAACTTCCTTGGGGCCTGCGCCGGGCATAGCGACCATGACGTCGATCATGGGAACCTTAATTTGCGGTTCCTCTTCCCTGGGTAACATGACTATAGCCATAAGGCCCAGGAGTAAAGAGGCAATAATGCCGATGGGCGTTAACTTGGAATTAACGAAGATTGTCGCCAGTAAACCGGCAAACCCTTTATTTTTTGGGGTATCGTTCTGTTTATTCATTTTATTGTGTAACGGTTTGACCTTCTACGATTTCATGGGAAGTTTCAGTGATTACCAGGTCGCCTTCTAACAGGCCGGAGAGTATTTCATACTCGCCTTGATGAAGCTTGCCGGTGCGGATAATGCGCAGCACAGCTTTGCCGTCCACGATGATGAAGCATTTTTTGATTTGTCCGTGTTGGTGAACTGCTTTTTCAGGGATGAAAAG
>JAOTSI010000316.1 GCA_029865005.1 Desulfobulbaceae bacterium | reverse complement strand
GGAACCGGAACGGTCTTATTGCTGCTGTATTCCTTAGGGACTCAACGGAAAATAAATTATCCCATCTAAGAATTTACATTTACTTGTTTGTCTTTTAGTCGTCTTGTTTGTTGGGGCAACAGTTGTATAGCGTTACTATACGCTTGTTATCTTTCTTTGAAACCGACTAAGAATTCGACGCAATTTTGGGATATTTATTATTTTCTGCAATCCTTAAGTTTGGCTACTAAGAGAGTTTGATTACCAGGGCAATAAACGATTCGGAAAATATCTTTTGATGATATTATGTCATTAATTGAATTATATTTTACTTAAATATTAGTTAAAACTTCTGGGATAATAATGAAAAAAACTTTTAAAATGAGCCACCCAAAGATTAAAATTCCAAGGCTTGTTGAGGCATACAAATCTGAAGCTAGAAAATATATAAAAAGAGAACGTAAAAAGAAACTTCCTCCAAATGTTGATTTTTGGGATTTTGATTGCCGGTTTGGTGATGATGAGGCTAGTAGTGAAGTCATCCACTTATCCGCTATTAATAAATGTATTAGCCTGGCTGAATCAAAACAGCTTGAATCTTTTTATTTGGAAATTTTGGTCAAACCTGGTTATCGAACCAAAAAAATAAAAGAAGAACCAATAGATGGTGATGATGGCTAATTAGTTGATAATGCAAGGTAAGAATGGTAAAAGTGGAGTGTGGGTAAATAGCTCTAATGAAAAAAATGAAAAAAAAGATTGCAAAAAGATAGAGTAAACGATATTCAAGCCTAATATTTTTTACTATTGGTCAATAGTTTTAAAAATATCGACAACTGGTGACATGAAGTTAAGAAAAAAATAAAAAATTAAAGTATGATAACGTGAAGTTGGATGATAATTTTGATCTCACGTTAAAAAAAAGTTATACTTTTTGAATAATGATCTATGTTTTTTTTTAAAATTCGGTTATAGTAAAAGTCTATTATTAATTTGACGAGGAAAAATAAATGAGTACAGGTACAGTTAAGTGGTTCAACGCAGACAAAGGTTTTGGTTTCATTACTCCTGACGATGGTGGGAAAGACCTATTTGTTCATCATTCTGAAATTCAAAACTCTGGCGGTTATGCAACCCTTAATGACGGTCAGAAGGTGGAATTCGAAGTAGGACAAGGACAGAAAGGACCATGTGCAAACAAGGTTACTGCTGTTTAGTAATATTGCCAATATTAGGGTGCTTAAATTTAACCCCTAGTATTTGAGGATTGGGTCGAATGCTAATGTTCGACCTGAATCCTTACCATTATGAAGTCAGTGCTTGGATAGTTTCGATCACTGATCTTCTTGGTTGATTTTTTTATTACTGCTATTGATTAGTTTGTTTTAAAAAAAGGGCCTAAACTTATTAAGTAATTAATAAGTTTAGGCCCTTTTTTTGTTCCAATGGTTAATGGATAAATGTGAATGCTCATAAATAATGAGCCGGAGTTTTTTTTGAATCTTATTATAAGCAATCTGCAAATTCCCATTGAAGAGGATGGGGTTGCTGCCTATAGAGCTACCGCTGCGCAAAAGATGAAAATTGGCGAAGGGGAGGTCTCTATCGTCAAGATACTAAGTAAAGCGCTTGATTTGCGAAATCAGATGCAGCTCTTTTATAAAGTATCCGTGGTGGTTAAAGTCTCAGAAAATTATCAAAATAAGCAAAATTTCACAGTTTACACCGAGAAGGTACAAGAAAAAAAGAAAACTGCCACAATCAATGATCGTCCTATTATTGTTGGTTTCGGTCCGGCTGGGATGTTTGCAGCCCTTGAATTCATAGAACATGGAATCAAGCCGATTATCTTTGAAAGAGGAAAGCAGATTGAAGAGCGTACCCTTGATGTGGAATGCTTTATCAAACAAAGGAAGCTTAACCCTGAATCTAATATCCAATTTGGTGAAGGCGGTGCGGGTTCTTACTCGGACGGAAAACTATTTTCTCGGCGAAATAAAAACACCAGCTATGTCAATAGGGTCTTGCAGGCCTTTGTGAAATTTGGGGCTCCACCGGAAATTGAATATATCAGTAAACCCCATTTGGGCACCGATGTGCTTTGTACCATCGTTCGTAAAATCCGGACCTATATTTTGGAAATGGGAGGTGATATCCATTATAATGCCAAAATGACCGATATCTTGATTTCGGAAGACAGAGCCGTAGGGGTTATAATCAACGGTGAAAGGGAATATCTATCATCTCGTATCTATCTCGCTTTGGGCCATTCTGCTCGCGACACTTTGACCATGCTGGCCACCAGAGGTGTGGCCATGGAGCAGAAATCTATTCTTGTGGGTGTACGTATTGAGCACCCAGTAGAGATCATAAATCTCATGAGGTATGGTGATAAATATTGTGATTTTTCGGGATTAGGAGCTGCTACTTACTCCTTAAATTATACTAACCGTAAGATCAAACGGGGTGTCTATACCTTCTGTATGTGTCCTGGGGGTGAGGTGGTTAATGCTTCCTCTGGGCAAGGAGAACTTGTTTTAAACGGAATGAGCTACTCCCACCGTTCCTCACCCTTTTCCAATGCTGCCTTGGTGGTGACTTGTCATCCCCATGATTATAAGACAACTAGCCCCTTGGCCGGGATTGAGTTTCAACAGGAAATTGAAGGTAAAGCTTTTAGAGCTGGCGGCAGTAACTGGGAGGTGCCAGCTCAAAATTTGCTGAATTTTCTTGGTGAAAATGATGCGTCTGCTTTGGGTGAAAATTCTTACCCCATGGGAGCGGTACCAGCTGATCTGCAAGAGATCTTTCCGCCTTTTGTGGCCGAGGGGTTGCGGGCTGCTTTTCAGAAATGGAAAGCAGAAGTGCCATTGTTTTTCTCAAGTCAGGCGATCTTGTTTGCAGCGGAAACCAGAACTTCCTCCCCGGTAAGAATTACCCGCGATAACAGCTTTGAATCAATAAATGTAAAAGGATTGCACCCCTTAGGTGAAGGGGCCGGATACACCGGTGGAATAACCAGTTCCGCCGCCGATGCAATTAAAGCGGTAGAAACACACCTGGCGTAATAATAGACCCCGTAAAGAGGAATCGGTGTAGAGGCAACTTTACAAATTATTGGTTGTTTCGTATTTAGAGGAGCCAGGTGGCCTGCGTAGGGGTGATCCTTGTGATCGCCCTCTTATATATTTCATTAGCTTGACTATTAAGGGCGTTATGATCATTTCCCTAAAAATAGCGAGTTAACCCCAACCGTAAATTATCATCATCCCGGATCCCATAGGAGATGTCACTCTCAGCTTGGTCTAAGAAAACAATTGATTCCAAAAATAATATATAATTATTGTTAACCCGTCGGCTCGCCTCCACACTGATAAAAGAGGCTCGATGGTCAAGATCCTTTGATACTCCTAAAAGTAGCTCACTGCTCGCCATATCGTTAAATGCTATACGTAACCCAAGCATTAAGTCATTTTGAAATACCGAAGGTGATTTTTCGCCCCGTTGATCATATCCATACTCCCCAATAATTCCTAAATCTATATTTGTAGCTCCCAGAGCAGGAACCATAATTTCAAAGCCGCCAGTGGACGCCAGGAAATCATCCTCCATGCCGGTACGATACAGGGCTTCCAGTTTCCAGAGCCAAGCACCACTCACCAGGCTGAGGTCCAGGCTGGTTTGTTCTATGAGGCCGTAATAGGGGATAATATGGAATTGCCCTATGGCATCACGGGTGGGTTGCAATTGTGGCTCCCGGCCAGTTCCTTTGAAAAATGCTACCCCGAAATCAATTTCATCAAATACATGGCTGTAGCGCAGCGCAAAATCGAGATTGTGCTCTTCGGCAGAGCTTTCATAGCTAGGATTGTTGAGGTCAATGGCAAGGCCGTTTCGCATCCTTCCGCCTGTGCCGGGAAAAGTACGTTCACGAAAATAGGGGAGAATAAATAAATCTATGGTTCCAAAATCTTGAATAAAAGATAAATGAGCTAGGGGCTGACCCAATTTTTCTTCCTGATCAATGGACTCAATCAAGTCGGTCTGGTTGATGATGTCCACCAGATGAACAAATTCAGTGGTGCCCCAAAAAACTTTGTCTATCCCGACGCGAAATTCCCAACTATCAGCAGGATAAATAAAATACATTTCCCGAATATCAAGATGACTACGCTCCTCATCTCCACTGTCCACCCTGATAAAGGGTGAAAAGGTAAATGAGATTTGGTTGTCCCATTGCTGATAATATTCTGTCAGGGTAGCCAGCGAAAGAGAGTGATCCCGTTGTCCGCCATAAAGGGCAGTGGTGGAAAAATAAGTGGCCTCCAAACTAACATGACCAGAGAAATTCCCGTTAGCCCCATTTGTTATCGAAGAGAACCCCATCGCATAAAGTAATATTGTTGTAATAAAAAGTAATTTCATTTCTATAAAATATAGTTTTCCCTATGTGCAAAAAATTCGGCCACCAACCAAGAATAATTATACCCATAAGCCAGGAACCCAAAAGAAAAAAATATACAATTTCATCGGAATTTCGGACCTCGAAATCAAGACCGCCATATAATATAATACCTTGGAACAACGGCAATGCACTTAGAGAGATGGTGGGACTTAATCATTTAATCCTATATTCCCAAATGCTGAGGGCCTACGTAGGGGCGATCCTTGTGATCGCCCTTCTGTATGCTTGCCTTAATCCATTAATTCATTATTATGCTATTTTCTTTCAATGGTTTAGCCCGACGACAATGAGGAACACATTTAGCCATATCCGATAAATAGTATTTCAAGACTTAACCCTTATTGACTGCAGCAAAAGTGATAACCGCTCATAGATTCAATGTCTGATGGTCAAGATGCTTAACCCAAATCATGTTCATTCAACCATACTTCGAGACTAGCACGGAGTCGTAGGGGCACCCCCCTGTGGGTGCCCGCCAAAACCGAGAGATTCCCTTGAAATTCATAAATCAACAACATTACCCTATTCCTCTCCCAGTAGGGATCATTAAATATGCCTGGCCACATTGTCAGTAACTAACCGATTTGATAAATTACTCATCTGTAAGCAGGCACAGGCACCTCATCTTCATGCGATTGCCGCTGCTCACTATATCTGGGTAGGGTGCATTTAATGCACCGTTTTCGAACTTGTGGATAAACAAAAATGAGTGATAATGCAGCGTACGGGGCGGCCGGACTTTTTAATGGTGCGTAAAACGCACCCTACCACCTTAGAGATGGTGGGGGTTAATCATTTAATCCTATATTCCCAAATGCTGCGAGCCTACGTAGGGGCGATCCTTGTGATCGCCCTTCTGTATGCTCGCCTTAATCCATGAATCCATTATTATGCTACTTCCTTTCAATGGTTTAGCCTGAAAATATTGAGGAACACATTTAGCCATATCCGATAAAAATTATTTGAAAACTTAACCCTTATTGACTACAGCAAAAGTGATAACCACTCATAGATTCAATGTCTGATGGTCAAGATGCTTAACCCAAATCATGTTCATTCAACCATACTTCGAGACTAGCACGGAGTCGTAGGGGCACCCCCCTG
>JAOTSI010000315.1 GCA_029865005.1 Desulfobulbaceae bacterium | reverse complement strand
TCAACAGTGGTTGGTGTGGAGTTCGAAGGTTGTTGGGCAGGGAAGGTTCTTGTTGCTTCGTCTGGTGAGCTGTTTTGGGCTATAGTTTTTTCGGTTTGTGTTGAGGTGAAACTAGCTATTGTCTCTTTACCGGCATTTGGTAAAGAACTAATGGCTTTGTCTAGGGCGGTAACCATGGTGCCAGCAGTGTCAAAGCGGTCAATGGGTTTTTTCGTTAAGGCTTTGAGGATAACTTGTTCAATGGCTTCCGGTATGGTCGGGCATCGCTGACTGGGAGGGGGCAAGGGGTCGTGAATGTGTTTGATAACCACCGCCATGGGAGTTTCAGCATTATATGGTAATATGCCGACCACCATCTGGTAGAGGATAACACCAAGGGAGTAGATGTCGGTGCGGTGATCTATTTTCTGGCCCATCCCCTGTTCTGGGGAAATATAGGCTGGAGTTCCTAAAATACCACCTGTTTTGGTGAGATGGGAGGAGCTCTCAACCATTTTGGCAACCCCGAAATCGGTTAATAGGCAATTTCCCAATTGGTCGATAAGGATATTGGCGGGTTTGATGTCGCGGTGGATGACCCCGTTGCGATGGGCATAATCAAGAGCGGAGCCGACCTGTGATATAACGCGGTTAATTTCAGAAAAAGAGAGGGGGGGGCCGTGCATCAGGTCGGATAAGCAACCTCCTTCAACTAATCGCATGACGAGGTAGGTATAGTTTCCAGACTTACCGAAATCATGGACCGGGAGGATGTTGGGGTGTTCAAGCTTTGCTATAACCTTTGCTTCTTGCAGAAAGCGTTGACTGAACTGTGGGTCATTGGCGAAGTGGCTGGGGAGAATCTTTAAGGCGACATATCTATCCATGCTGGCCTGATATGCTTTGTAGACGGTGGCCATGCCGCCCTCACCCATCTGCTTGTTTAATTGATAGGGGCCGAGTTGTTTACCAGTCAAGTCTTCCACAATACCCTCTCTGCAACATATTTATTTCTTAGGACTTGGTATTGAAAATACATATCGAAACCTATATTAATTATTTTGTCTTGTGATAGAATTTTCAATTCGATAGGTTAATAGTACCATAAATTCAGTTAAGCGGCAGTTGCAGGATTTTAAAACTGATAGATATTTAATCAAATATTGAGGTGTGCTCTCGTATTTGGTCAGAGAAATCACAACTAGCGGGCTTAATATACCATAAGTAAACAGTATGTTGTGAAGATGGGGTATGAAATGAAAGAAACAGCTGGAGGTGAAAAAGAATGATTATGCAAAAGATACCCGGCCAAGGAGCGGCCGGGAATGAATGGTTGGAGATTATTCCCTCAAAATTGTAGAATTAATAAACGTTTTCGTTTTACAGCTATGGTTTAAGATTTGCATTGGCCTATAGGGGCGGGCTTTGTGGGCGTCTGCTTGGATCGAGAGGCCCCCTCCTTTTTTTTATGCCTGTTGAACCTTGCGCCAGCCTTCTTTTTTTAGACGTTTTATTCGTTCAATGTTCCATTTACTGATTTCGGAAAGATAGCGTTGTTGGTCTACTTCCTGAAGTTTCAGGATTTTTTGACGTTCCTCTACGATATCGTTTTTTTCTCCAGGATACATTTCTTGCCAGGTAGCATATCCTTCGTCAAAGAGAAAACCTGGTTGGATATTATCAGGTTCAATGGTTAATCTGGAGGTAATTAAGAATTTAGCAAGAATCATATCGTAAGTAATGGTCCAGCCGTTATCATGAACCATATTTTTATAGTTAAAGTCTATCGTAGACGAACAGGTCGGACAATAAAGTTCAGTAATTGCCTCTTCTCCGAGTATGTTGTCACGCATGTGTAGTTGGACGGTATGTTTGCCGCAGTTACATGTTTTACGTATATCTATGCACATAAGGGCCCCCCTGATATGAGTATTTGGTGTTAATGATAACTATTATTAATAAACTTATAACAGTCCGGCAAGAGAAAAAATAATTGTTTTGAGATGGAAAAGCCTATCTTTCATTAAACTAGTTTTAATTGTGGAAGATTAGTTGGTTATGGTGTTAATGGTGAATGTTTAGTTCAAATCATTTAAAATTATTAGTTGTCTGGATTTATAGTAAAAAATATAAGAAAAACGATTTGGTATTTTTAAAGGTTGAATGTTGGTTGACGAACCGGTGGACAAGCATTAATCTATAGTTTATAAAATAGTGAATCGCTTTATTACTATTTAAAGAAAACTTAGCATTTTTTATATAGGAGGAGACAATGTTTGAAGTAACAAACCAAGCAACTGAGAATTTAAAATCTTATCTTGCGCAAAACAAAATTGAGTCAGCTATCCGAATAGCACTGATGAAAGGCGGCTGAGCCGGTCCCTCTTTGGGATTGGCTCTGGATGAGCCAAAAGACTCCGATAAAGTATTCGAAGAAAACGAATTGACTTTTCTTGTTGAGCAAGATCTGCTTGATACCTGTGGTAATATCAAAGTTGATTTTGTTGAATCAGGTTATCGTTCCGGTTTTTCAATTACTTCTGCCAGACCAGTTAGCAATGGCGGTGGCGGGTGTAGTTCTGGATCCTGTAGTTCTGGATCTTGCGGAACCTGATTTTCGTAGGCAGGAACTTTTTTGCAAAGCCCCGGTTTTTACCGGGGCTTTTTTTTTGTATTAAGAAGATCTTTAAAAATTAACAATTAGGTAGTTTTCGTTTACTTGATTGTTAATTTTTTGTAACCGTTCATCGGGTTGTAAAGAAAAGTTCAATAACATCGGTCTGGTAAGCGTTTATCAGTACTGCGCATGTGTGCGATCAGATCGGTGAGCTATAATGAATCCTATGTGAATCCGGTCTGATCGCGAGCAGTCTAAGTGCTGTTAAACGCTTACAATTTTTTGTTCTTTGGTACGGTGGTAAGAGTTACTTAATTCGTAGCTGGTCACAGCGTTATAAATCCTCGTATAAATATTAGTAGCTATTTGTTTGTTGCTGCAACACTGAAAATGAAAAAACATTCGGCGAGGGTAAAAATATGCGCAGTTTATTGTTTTTAAAGATTATATTTCTTCCGAATTTCTAATTCTGCAATATATATCTACCGGTTTTTGTGAATTGAGTTGAGGACAGAGTAGTGAGTGAATATGATGATGCTAAGGAACATAAAATAAATACATTCCGTAATTATTGTTTTCGAATTTAGGTCGGATTTGTTCGCTCCGATTGAGTATGGCCGTAGGCATAGCAGCGCTACGTCGAGGATTTTACGACCTGAGGAGTGGATAAACCCGACCTAAAGGCGGTTGCGAGAAAAGGAAGTTATTTATTTTGTGTTCCTAAGGATAAATAATACGAGCAGCAACATGATTGATGTATATGTATTGATATCGATTTAAGGGATTATTAAATGAAAAGTAAAAAAGAAAAAATTGCCTATTTTAATTCTAAGGCAAGCGATAGGGAAAGATGGAGGGCTAAGAACCGCTATTATCATTCCTCTGTTGGTAAGCTTATCGATTTTCTAGTTCCTCAGGGGAAGTCTGTCCTAGATATTGGCTGTGGAACAGGTTCGTTAGAGTTTTGCCTTAAGCGGGAAAATATGGTGGGTGTTGATTTCGCTCCAGAAATGCTCGCTGTGGCTAGAGATCGGATGGATTTGGGTATCGGAGCACGTTTTATTGAGGACGATGTAGAAGATCTTAAACTGAAACAACAGTTCGATTATGTCATTTTGTCTGATTTAATTGGGGAGTTGCAGGATGTATGGGAGGCTATTCGTAACCTTCATAAAGTGACCCATGATGAATCACGTATTATTATTACATATTATAATGCTCTTTGGGAGCCTGTTTTAAAGTTGGCGGAAAAAGTTGGGTGGAAAATGCCCCAGGACTATCAAAATTGGCTTTCCCTGCAAAACATAGAAAATTTGATGAGATTGAATGATTTTGAGATCATAAGTTCGGGATATGATCTTTTATTGCCAAAGTATATTCCCGGACTGTCACATATAATTAATAAATATATTGCTAAATTGCCGTTGGTTAATCAGCTCTGTTTATCCAATTATATTGTTGCAAGACCAGCTAAAAAAAGTCCCCTTCCTGTTGAACTACCCTCCGTCACTGTTCTTATTCCATGTAGAAATGAAAAGGGAAATATAGAGAATGGGGTGCAAAGGGTGCCGATGATGGGACGCCACACGGAAATCCTCTTTGTTGATGGAAATTCTAATGATGGCACGGTTGAAGAGATAGAACGGGTTATTGCTAAGTATAAAGGGAAATTAGATATAAAACTTCTTCACCAAGTGGATCCGGGATCTAGTGATGGGGCGGGCCATGGTAAGATGTTGAAATTGGGTAAGGGAGATGCGGTTCGTAAAGGTTTTTTACGGGCAAATGGAGATATCTTGATGATTCTTGATGCTGACCTTACTGTCCCACCCGAGGATTTGCCCAAATTTTATCATGCCCTACTCGAGTCCAAAGGGGAGTTTATAAACGGTTCTCGTTTAGTCTACCCTATGGAAAAGGAAGCTATGCGATCATTAAATAAAATCGCTAATAAATTTTTTGGAATGATGTTCAGTTGGCTTTTGGGACAGCAAGTAACCGATACCTTATGTGGGACCAAGGCTCTTTATAAAAAGGACTATCTCAAAATAGTAGAAGGGCGAGCGTTTTTTGGTGATTTTGATCCTTTTGGTGATTTTGATCTACTTTTTGGCGCGGCAAAACAGAATTTACAAATTCGCGAAGTGCCCATTAGGTATCGGGAACGGGTTTATGGTGATATTAAGATAGAACGTTTTAAACATGGACTTTTACTTTTCAAGATGACTTGGATTGCGATGAAGAAGTTGAAGTTTAGATGGTAATAAAAAGGCAGGAGTAGCAAAAGGAAAAAAGAAGATTATAAATTGAAAAAAAATGGTACCCAAAGGTGGTTCTTTCTTGGATACTTTTCTTAGTGGGTAATATAGAAATTATAACTTAGTGAAGTGCTTATTGGTAGTGGAGAATTAACTGCTTTGGGGATGAAATGAAGGTAAAACTTTTTCGAGGATAAACTCTTATCATTGCAAAATGAAAAGATATTTAGATGAAGAGTGTTGATGTTCTGGCGGGGAAATAATGAAAAGAGAAGAGAAATTAAAATTGTGAGTAAAGAAAAATAATGGTGCCGAAGGCCGGAGTCGAACCGGCACGAGTCGCCCCACTGCCCCCTCAAGACAGCGTGTCTACCAATTCCACCACTTCGGCACATTATTTTATCTCTATTTAGCAGCCTCTTCAGTTTGGTCGGAGGTGCTATTATCAGCTTCTTCAGGCAGCGGGATGGTCGCTGCATCCATATCAGCAGGGTCTACTTTCTGCTCCTGTTCGATATGGACATCGTCCATAATCGTACCGGAACTTTTATTGGCTGATAAGTACGCCAGGGTGATGGACGTGCACATGAAGATTATAGCCGAAAATGTCGTTATCTTGTTTAGCAAAGGGACTGGACCCTCGGTGCCGAACAATGATTGACTGGATCCACCAAAACTTGCACCTATATCAGCACCTTTCCCATGTTGGAGCAGGACGATT
>JAOTSI010000053.1 GCA_029865005.1 Desulfobulbaceae bacterium | reverse complement strand
AATGACAAAATGCACCAACGCATATTGCAACTGGTGGGTGCCCACCAGATCATCAATCCAGAACAGGAATTCGGCAAACGCTTTGCCAATCGACTACTGTATCGAGATGTGATAGTTGACACCTCCCTGGGAGACGACCTGGTGCTCACCGAGATAGCTGTTCAGCCATCCATGGTCGGTAAAAATCTCATTGAATTAGCTCTACCAAAACGGTTCTCAGTGGTGGTGGTTGGGGTGCGTAGGGGAAGCCCTGGCAAGATCATGCCTCCCGCCCCGGCCGAACCACTACAAATAGACGACAACCTGATCATCGTTTCCAATGAGGCCGCCATCCCTCAACTAGTAAAAGGAGTGTAAGGGATGAAAATTGCACAATCGGTACGGATGGGAGCTTGGTTGCTCATAGGGCTGAACCTGCTCATGGCCTTAGGCTCCATTTGGGTTTTTACTAGGATGTCACCTGCTATCGAGGTGATTATCGCTCGTAATGAAAACTCACTGCAAGCCTGTGAACAAATGCTTGCAATCCTTGCCATGGCTAGTTTGGATACCGATAACAAAGCCGAGCAAACGGCAATATTTAGCGAGGCCTTAGAATGGGCACGCTACAATATTACCGAGCAAGAAGAACGTACTGCAATTGAAACGGTTGAACAAAATTTCAACATGGCCCTTCATGGTAAACCAATGGAAATCAAAAGAACGGTGGCCGCCATTACGCTACTGGGAAAGATAAACCGAGAAGCGATGATAAAGGCAGACCAGAAAGCTAAACAGGTCGGCTCCGCCGGTGCCTGGGGTGTGGTGTTCATGGCAGCCGGGGTGTTTTTTGTAGGTATGCTTTTCAAACGCAGCCTCAACAGCGGCCTGGTCAAGCCACTGGAAGAAATACACGCAGTCATCTCCGCCCAACGCAACGGGGATACCATGCGACGGTGTACAGGAGTGGACCTGCCCAAGGATGTAAAAACTGTATTTGACGGGTTCAATGACTATCTTGATAAAAATCAAAATAGTGCTGAACACCTTAAAGTTATAAAATTTCAAGTTTAACTCCGTTTTTCAACACGAGTTATATGTAAATATTGCAAAGTAATAGGTCGACACCTTGAATGGATAATTACGGCACTCAATAGTTGAAGTTTCCTGATTATGATTTTGCTCTATTATTATGCGTGTGGTATATCTTCCTGAAAAGAGAGCCACTGAAAGGGGCTTTTGTTATTAAACCGCTTCTGAAGGGGCAACCTATTAATCAAAATCCGGCAATGACAATTGGCGCTTGTCTGAAACTGACTGATGCCGAATATATTTTCGAATTACTTCGAGATTAAGCCCTACTGTACTTACAAAATATCCCCGTATCCAAAAGTGTTTGCCCGTACTTCGGGTATTACTGAACTCTTTATTCAAACGAATTGCACTGTTGCCTTTGAGGAAACCGACGATAACGGCAACACTATACTTCGGGGGAATACTCAAGCACAAGTGTACGTGATCAGATTGTGCATGGCCTTCTACTAATGTAATCCCTTTTTGACGACACAGGTCATGGATGATCTCGCCAAACCGATTGCGGATTTTCCCATACAACTTTTTACGACGATATCTCGGACACCAAACTATATGGCACTTGCATTCCCACTTAACATGTGATTGATCTTGGTAATCTTGCATAGATACCTCCTCCTTGAGCCTTCCCTTCCAAAAACTCTCAAGAAGGAGGTATCACACCTGATCGGCAGAGCCTATTAGGCTCGCACCAGCGGAGCTGGTGGTTTTATCTACATAATAATAATTTTGACTCTCTGGAATTTTGAGAGTCCACAATATATAGTATGTGCTTGAGCCAACCGGATACCCCCATTTTCATTATTCATACTTCAACTCCCCTGTTCAGTTCATTTCTCATAAATTCATTCAACCACGTAATCTGATCATCCCGAGGTCCTAACCATGGGCTCAGAACCGTACGCTTTGAAAACGTTTTCGCGACTTTGGTCATGAAAGGAATCTCGTTCACTCCTTTGGTGCAAAGGACAGGATCTGTTGTGCCGGAAACAGCAAAACTGCGGTTGACAATCCATCCGTATGGTTCGATTCCTGCCCGACGCAGATCCTCCTGAAGTGCAGCGGCCTCATGCACCGGGGTCGCTTCGGGCAATGCCACGATCGCAACCCGGGTAAACTGCGGATCACGGATACGGGGTAGCAGAGCCTTGACCTCTTCGGGAAGATCCTCGCCCGACCTGGCGACTTCCCGGTGATAGGCCTGTGTGGCGTCAAGAAGCAGGAGCGTATGGCCGGTCGGCGCTGTATCGAGCACAATGAACTGTTCGGTGTTGGTTCCCAAATTAGTTAAACAAGAAAGGGGGTAAAATTTTCAAAATATATTAAAAGAAGAAAGTGATGATTCACTTTATATTGAATAGATTTCAGGCAAGAATATGAGGTGGGGTAGTGAGTCTCCACAAAAGACCCACTACCCCCTCCATACAAGTATTTACACTACCTGTTGGAGTTATTTATTTGGTACTATTTGTAGATTTAGATGTCAATAAGTTAGCGTGGCTTGGAAAAAAATATCCCTGGGAAAAACCGTCGTGCTGTCCTAATTGCCGAAGTTTTTTGTGGTGGCATGGTTATGTGCTTGCCTATTTCTCCAATATCGATGTTCCTCTTTTTATACGACGCCTTTTTTGTCCTTTTTGTCGTAGTGTTCACCGTTTAAGACCATCCGGTTATTGGCCCAGATTTCGCTCTCCCGTAAAAGAAATAAAAAGAAGTATCATTCACCGTCATAACTCAGGCAGTTGGTGCAAGGATTTGCCTCGTCCCAGGCAACGGCAATGGTGGCGCAGGTTGAAGAAAACCTGGATGGGAATCCTCGGTTTATCTTTTTCCGGTGATCCACCACAGGCCTTTGAAAAATTACTTCAACGCAAAATAATTCCCGTTAGCGCCGCCACCAAAAGTGAAAACCGTCGCCTTTTATAGTCAACCTACCGTATTGTGTATCTATCCTAAATTTCAATGTAATGATATGCATAGTGGAATGTGATTAAGATTTCATGCCCACTCAATTACAAGGAGTATATGATGGACGATAAGCAACGGGAGGAAATTGCCCTATTTCGTTACGGGATAATAAGTGATCTGGTTGGATCCCGCCTTGAGCATGGTGAATTTGCCAAGCTTATACGCGATAAAAGTAACCAGCGCTGGAGTATACCCTTTTCGCATAGAACCAGCCTCTCGCAAAATACTATCCGACGTTGGGTAACTCTGTATGAAACAAACGGAAAACAACTTTTATCGCTTTATCCCTCCAGTCGCAGCGACAGTGGCAAGAGCAGAAAAGTAGATGACGAAACAATTCTCTCTTTAGTGAAACTTCGTCGTGAGAAACCGTCATTACCGGTGAATCGGCTCATTGAAGAGATGAAACAGAAAAATCTTATTACACCGGGAATTTCACTTCATCTCTCAACGGCATACCGCATATTAAAAAATGAAGGGTTATCCAAAGCCAAAGTCTCAGCCAAGGTGGATCGTCGACGTTTTGAAGCTGAGTTTCCAAATGATATTTGGCAATCGGATGTAATGCATGGCCCTCACGTCATGATAAATGGGAAAAATCGCAAAAGCTATCTCATTGCCTTTCTAGACGACCACTCCCGCCTGTTGCCTTGTGCCGAATTTTACTCATCCGAACGTCTTGACCACTGGCTTGATGCATTTCGCAAGGCATTACTCACCAGAGGAATGCCACGCAAACTCTATGTGGACAATGGAGCTGCGTTTCGTTCCCGCCACTTGGAACGTATCTGTGCCTCCCTAGGGATAACTCTTATCCACACCCCTCCATATACGCCACAAGGGAGAGGGAAAATTGAACGATTTTTCAGGACGGTGAGATCGCAACTGCTATCTTCCTATCACGGTAAAAGTCTGGATGATCTCAACACCGCACTCAACCTCTGGGTAGATAAAGATTACCATCAGCGCAATCATAGCTCCACGGGCCAGTCTCCCTTTAATCGTTTTGTCGAGCATCTTGAGCTATTACGGGCTGCTCCCGCCGATATGGAAGATCATTTCAGGAAAGAAGTTCGAAGAAGGGTAACCAAGGACCGAACCGTGTCGATAAACAATCGGTTATACGAAGCTCCGGTGCAATTGATCGGGGAGCAAGTGAGCTTGCTTTTTCATGAGCATAAACCTGAAAGAGTGGAGGTAATGTTTCAGGGTGAATCGTATGGGAATCTCCTTCCAGTAGATCTGACGATGAACTCCACTGTTAAAAGGGAAAAAGATGTAACTGATGTGCATAAACCAGGCGGATTGCCATTTTAGTAAATGGAGGTATTTAAAATGAGTTATAGAACGTTTTTTGGTTTTACAAAAGAGCCATTTTTAGCTGATTTGGAGCGAGGCAACATCCTTCAGACCGAAAATCTGCGCGGAGTCTACAAACGGATGTGCTACGCCATCAGGCTTGGAGCAATCAGCCTCGTTACCGGTGAAGTGGGTGCGGGTAAGTCGACAGCGTTGAGGTGGTCTACGGGCCAGTTTCATCCGTCAAAGTATAAGGTTTTGTGGGTTACGGCATCTTCGGGCTCTGTTCTGGAAATATATCGACAAATTTTGGCCGAACTCAATATACGAACAGCATCAACATCCAGAGCGGTGCTTACCAGAAGTATCAAGGAGCAGATTATAAATCTGGTTACCGTTAAAAAGCTTCAACCCGTGCTTATCATAGATGAGGCATCGTTGCTTAGGCTTGATGTGTACTCCGAACTGCATACTTTAACTCAGTTCGATGGGGACTCAAAACCTTGGCTGCCGATAATTTTAGCCGGTCAAAACAATCTTGCGGATAATCTTTTAAACAGGACGGCAATCCCCTTGTCTTCGCGTATCGTTGCAAGAAGTCATATGATGGCCACCAAGCGGGAAGACATGGAAAAATACATCGGACACCATTTAAAAATTGCCGGTCTTAAACACTCACCATTTGATGATGCCGCAGTTACTGCAGTGCATCAGGGTTCAGGAGGGATTTTTAGAAAAGCAAACCATTTAGCAAGGGGTGCTTTGGTTGCCGCCACAGGTGAAAAATCACAATCCGTCACGGCTGAGCATGTCCGTCTATCCTCAACAGAGCTATTGTTTTAACCAGCACTTCATAAAACTATTACAAATAGATATATTTCCTGAAAAATCATTATTACAGGAAAATACAAGGTTCGGTGAAACGGAGGCGAGCTCTGCTGAGGAGCAACTCGTCAAGGGATAGCCGAATGGGCGACGAGAAAATATCATCGTCTTCCGGGGAGCTTTCGAGCTCCCCATTTTTGTTTGTTCAAGTGGTGATATTTTTGAGGAGCCCCCATGCCTTTAAAAACCTCGGGGTTTGGGGCAGAGCCCCAATCAATGGTAGGTAATAAATCAATCCTGCCCTTAAAAGACAGGTAAAGAACTAGGGGCCACCATAATGACCTTGTCATTTGAAAACGCTTTTAAAATAATCAGAAATTATTACCTAAATAATTAGACAAATATTATTAATTTAATTTGAGAACCAACACATGCCAGCGCGCACAGGATTAAGCTCTATGTAGCGATAAAGCTGGAGCAAGTAGTTAATTTCCTGAACCAAGCAGGATTTGAATCTTCCTTCCCATAAGGTGCCACTGCGGTGGTACTGGTAATTGAAGTATTGTACATACTGCCGCCCTAATCCCTACATCATTTTACTGACTGCTCCATCGCGGCGCGGCGTGCAAAGCAAGTGGACGTGGTTGGTCATTTGCACCCAGGCATGAATCGCCACCTCACACTTTTTTGAATATTCCTTCAACCAGCCGGTGTAAGCCACGTGATCGTCATTGGAAGCACAGCAAACCTGGCGATTATTGCCTCGTTGTATTACGTGCACTGCCATGCCTGCCGGTGTAATTCTTGGAAGTCTAGCCATTGTTTCCTGATTTTTATGGGAAAAAATCAGAAAGAAGGTAATGTAGGTGTACGGAATAAGAAATCTAATTATTCACGCTCCGAAATTTATATGGTCGGAAAATCAACAACTACTATGTATATTAGAAACGGGGCCTTCAGAAAGTATTAGGGGAGGGGAGATGCTAAGCACCAGAGTAAAGCGGCATATGTGGAGAGGAGAGTTCGTTGGAAACCGGTAAATGGCGACTGGTGTTTAAAGGATAATTAGGAGAGATTTTGTAATTGCGCCACCACCTCAACAGCAATACGCTCGCTATACCCATTAATCTTCCAATGGCCCGGACTCCAACCTTTTATAAAACGATGAAAGTCGGTCCAGGCCACTGGATATAGAGTACGCCAGTTGTGCTCGATATCCTTAGGATCAAATTGTAATTTACGTTTTGCTAATGCCTTTTTGAGTTCGGTAAAATACCAGTTTAATAATTTCATTTCATAGCGCTCGCAATCTTCTTCATAGAGACAGCTACCGATAAAATAGGCTACATCCTTGATGCCGCAGCCGCCACCGACATACTGAAAATCCACCGCAGCCACGTCTCGTCCATCTGCGGAAAAACAAAAGTTAGCCAACTTAGCATCGCCGTGCACAAAGGTTTGATAGGGGCTAGAACGTAGTTTTTTATCTATCTGGGGAGCGGCTTGTTTGAGTTTAAGATCATCCAGAGCCTCGAATTCATCTGGACGAGTTTCCAGGTGCCAATAAGTACCCACTTGCCAAAGCCCGGTTGGTTCTTTGTCCAAAAAGGTGGCATGAAAGTTCGCCAGCCATTTCAAACAGGCCTGCATCTCGGTCATGGATACCGAATTTTTGCGTACTGAGAAACCATTTGCATCCAGATCTTCAAGTACCAAAAGAAATTCATCGTCAGATGATTCAAGGGCAAGACTATGGGGGATACGACAACTGTTGTCACATCGTGCTGCCCAATTGCGGTACCAAGCAGTTTCTATTTGGTAGGAACGAATTTTTCGTTGATGAGAAAGGTTGGTATTCCAACCGCGAGGATGGTTATTTTGATCCGGCAGTTTGACATGTTTGATAACAACGCTGTTTTTGTCGCAACCCTTTAGGCCATAGCGCATGATCGTGCCGTAGCCACTCCAAAGAGTTTGGATATCTTCAATTTTGTATACCTTTTCGGCCCCGGTGACTCTTCGGATAATTTCTAGAAAATTTTCGTTCATGTTTGAATATAATTAGGGTTCTTTATCATGTCCCTCTACGGTAAGTTAGTTTTGAGCTAACCACAAAACTAAACTCTTGAAGAGGACAATTTTGCAGAAGAGGGTATTTTCTTAACCTTTGCTAAGTACGTATAATTTGCCTGTAGCTTTGGCTCCCTAATAAAATAGCATTACTAAAAAATATGCATTAAAAATTTTGGAAAGAGCTTTCCGGTTGGTTTACGAGGTAATTGAACAAGAAATATAAACGCGGTGTATAACAAATCTGGTAACTGTACAAAAAAAAATAAATAGAAGTACTATCGTATTGTCTTGATGACTTAGGAACAACTAAACAGTGCCCAGTACAGTATAGTACTGTACTGTACTGGGCTTTTGGACACGGGGCTGCTCAATCCAATTATCTGTTCATTAGTTAACAGTGAATAATAACCAGAGGGCTGCTCCTCGAAGGAACAGCCACTGTTTTAGGCTATACGCATTATGCTGCGGCATTACCTATTTCTGATGCCATTCTGTATTAGATTGTATTTGTTCCTGTTCGCATCAGGCTGTTATTTCTGGCGATATTTAAAAGAGACTGCAACCCTGGTGCGATAAGCCACAACCTTTCCTTTTTTAAGCACCATATCCATCTTGGTCACTTCGGCAATCCGTAAGTCCTTTAGGCTTTTGCCCATAGTTTCCACTGCGTTTGCACCTGCATCTTCCCAGGATTTTTTGCTAGTACCAACGAGTTCTATAATTTTGTACACACTAGCCATAATCAATCTCCTCAATATATGAATAAGATAATAATGGGTGCTTATGCACCCAGCTATTATATTATAGAGCCTCCTGCCAAGAGAATCCAAAAGAAAGTAAAAATAATAATTAATTGGATTAACTATCAAGGGAAATATCGGTAACCTAAACCTTTTTGCTATCAAATTGGGTAAAAGGAGTGGTAAAATGGTCATGGTTGAGAATTTATGTGCAAACTGGGACTTTTAAAACAGACTCCGAGATGGAGGCTCCATGACCAACGATACCCTCATAAGTATCCGCAGCTATAGCAGCTTGGTTTTTAACACGTCGCTGTTGGCGATTGAATTGGAATTCAAGAGTCGGCAGCGCATAATTTTCGCCAAGGCTGAGAATCTCACTTGACCGGCAGTATCAAGGATCGCATGGCCTATTATATACTCCATCAGTGTTATGTGAGGGGCACCTTGAAACCGGAAATCGTATCGCAGAGGCTACGAGCGGCAATACCGGTATTTCTTTTCTTGCCATAGCAGGGCCTTGGGTATCCGGTGTCTATTTTCACGGAATTTTTTTTTCAAAACTTTTCCAGAATAACTTAATGGGAAGAGAGAAGACCTTTAAAATACAAAACAATTTGCCCAATATCTTTGCATGATTGTTCCGTGCAAGATAGAGAGGGTGATAGTGTTTAGGAAGTTTAAGACGGATATAAACAGTTATGCACGATTACATAACAATATATTGATACGTGGATTGTTTAATCTACTGGGTAGTCATCGTTAAAACAAATATAGGACAAATAGTATGAGTATTTTAAGGAAATTAACTATATTATTTTTAGGTGTTATTGCAGGTTACTCAATTAGTTTGACTTGTGCTGATGCTGAGAAATTAGGACCAAGAAGCATGTTATTAACTGATAAAACCTTCGGTTATGAAGCAGGAGGGTCTGTGACTGATGGCTTATCGCAAGTTAAAGATAGAAATATTGAATTAGCAAGAAGTGAATATGAAAAAGAGCGAGAAGAAAGGGAACACGCTGATAGGGAACGAGAACGGGAAGAGATTGATCGAGAGCGAGAAGAAAGGGAACACGCCGATAGGGAACGAGAACGGGAAGAGATTGATCGAGAGCGAGAAGAAAGGGAACACGCCGATAGGGAACGAGAACGGGAAGAGATTGATCGAGAGCGAGAAGAAAGGGAACACGCCGATAGGGAACGAGAACGGGAAGAGATTGATCGAGAGCGAGAAGAAAGGGAACACGCTGATAGGGAAAGAGAACGGGAAGAGATTGATCGAGAGCGAGAAGAAAGGGAACATGCTGATAGGGAACGAGAACGGGAAGAGATTGATCGAGAGCGAGAAGAAAGGGAACACGCTGATAGGGAAAGAGAACGGGAAGAGATTGATCGAGAGCGAGAAGAAAGGGAACATGCTGATAGGGAACGAGAACGGGAAGAGATTGATCGTGAGCGAGAAGAAAGGGAACACGCTGATAGGGAAAGAGAACGGGAAGAGATTGATCGTGAGCGAGAAGAAAGGGAACACGCCGATAGGGAAAGAGAACGGGAAGAGATTGAACGAGAGAGAATGAAATAAATTCAGAAGAGAAGATGGTAAGTAGAATAAATCTCGCTAACTATTTGCTATTTTAAAAAAGATTGAGCCCGACCGGTATGCGGTCCGGCTCAACTTTTCTAGTATAGAGCCGGACCGAAAGCGTCGATTAAAACCGGTAAAGCATAGAGGATGAAGGAATCTTATGGTGAACGTCTAGTAAACTACACCAGCCTCAAGTCAGAATTAATTGGGGTCAGGTTAAAGTCACCTCCCCAATACTTCTAACTAATAAAAAAATTGGGGTCATTATGTTGCCAGTTAAGTTATGTTGCCAGTGGCTGACCATTTTCTTTGGCCCTTTTTTAAAAAAATAATCTTTTTCTTTATATTATTTTTATAGCAGACGTATATTTTTACAGGAATTGAGCCTGCTGTCGTTTTCCTTTTTACTTTTAGAACATTTAATGTATCATTAATTAGAGAGTCTGTTCTTCTTAACTGAAAACTACATAATTATAAACAAATGTCTTCATGTATAAATTGCTTATATTCTTATCGGCCTTTACTTTCATAAATTAGCACGGCTTTAATGAGAGCGTAAACGGTGATAGAGACGTACGTTCAAGGCAGCCTTATTATGTTGCCAGTTGTTTTTCTTATAATTCCATTTCTCTTGCAATATCCTGATTCCACAAGGAATACTTAAAGCTTTCGTTTTTCCCGTTTTCCCTTATTACTTCAAATAGATATCACTACTGGCAACATAAGGGTCAGAGTAAAATTAAAAAATCTCTCCTAATTATCCCTTAAACACCAGTCGCCATTTACAGATTTCCGACGAACTCGCCTCTCCACATATGCCGCTTTACTCTGGTGTATAGCATCCCTCCTCCCCTAATATTTTCTCAAAGCCCCGTACCTAATACACGTAGTAGTTGTTGATTTTCCAACCATATAGATTTCGGAGCGTGAATAATTAGATTGCTTATTCCGTATACCTACATTACCTTCTTTCTAATCTTTTCCTTAAAAAATCAGAAAACAATGACTAGACTTCCAAGAATTACACCGGCTGGTTAAAGGAATATTCCAAAAGGTGTGAGGTGGCCGTTCATGCTTAGGTGCAAATGACCAACCACGTCCACTTGCTTTGCACGCCATGCCGCGATGGAGCAGTCAGTAAAATGATGCAGGGATTAGGGCGGCGGTATGTGCAATACTTCAATTACCAGTACCAGCGCAGTGGCACCTTATGGGAAGGAAGATTCAAATCCTGTTTGGTTCAGGAAATAGACTACTTGCTTCAGCTAGATCGATACATAGAGCTTAATCCTATGCGCGCTGGCATGGTTAGCAACCCTGGTGAATACCGCTGGACAAGTTACCAGATAAATGCACTGGGCAAAAAATCTGATTTATGCACAGCTCACCAGGAATATCTCGACCTGGGCAGAGTAGTTATGGAACGTCAATTCAATTATCGTGCCCTGTTTACCTACCAGGTCGAAGGTGAGCTGCTGGAAGAGATAGGAACAAATACCAATAAAGGGATGGCGATTGGACATGACCGCTTCAAAGAAGAGATAGAGTAATTAACACGCAGGAGAGTAATGCCGAAGAAACGAGGTCGCCCCTTGGGGTAGCGCAAGAACACGCAACATAACTTAACTGGCAACATAATGACCCCATTTATTTGTGAAAGCCCTATCGCCTTCGCCCATCTGTAGATGCAGCATGGAGAGGAAAAGTCAGCAAGGCTGAGAGGGTGCGAGCACCCGCAGGGCTTGGCCTTGTTTGCTTTTTCTCTCTATGGTACTTGTTGACTACAAGCATTCTTCAATATATTTGGTCAAGGCATTATCTGCTGGTGTAACAGCGTTTACCCACACGAAATAGCGAAGAGACCATTCTATGCATAATGAAAAGACTTGACCCCGGACACCGATCTTTAATTTGTTAAACTTATAGAAAGAAGAGGTAATCTTGATGAGAAAGTCTATTCTAGTTTTAGTTTTTGCTTTAACCTTTACCTTGTCGTTAACAAAATTGAGTTTCGCTGAACTGGTGGCAGAGCAGTGGTGTTTTCAATGTCCTCCTGGTACAACTCTTACACTTTTTGAACGTGATAGGTATTATTGTATGGTTACAGGTACCAGTCAATCGGCGGGTGTACCTCTCTGGGCTAAGCCCAGTTGGGCAAAGGTTATGTGGGATGTCCAGGGGGGTAGATGTTTAAATGGTTACATTCGTTTTGGAGAAGATTTTTGCTATCGATGCCCCGGAGGGTATCAATTTTCGGGATCTGCTCTAACAGATTATCGTAGAACTTCATGTAAAGAAGTGAAAGTCCATGGATGGCAACAAGTAAGAGGCCGAAGGGGAGCGATTCAACAAGTTGCTGATGGTTTGATGATTGTCGGAGATACATGGACTAATGGAGCTGTTAAAAATGGATTTCGTGATGGGAATGGTATTGAAAGTAAGCAGGTCTTTGATCTCACCGGAGGCGCTCAGTGTAGGCTGAAATTTTCTGTAAGTGGTAATGGAAAATATATGGCTATAACCAATTGGTTGGCAACAGGAATAGGAGGTAAAAGTCTGTCCACTAACAATTCCTGGCATGGTAGTGCTGTAGTGCCTCAGAGAATATGGTTATATGCAAATGCGGATGTAGCAGCAAACGGTAATTATACGTTGACGGTGAGTAAAGATGGATATGATGGAGCTTCAATAACGAGTGTCTCTGGTAGGCTAAGTAACATGAGAGTACGTTTGGGAATAGAATTTATTGATAATCATGCTGGTAAAAATGCAGCAATAATAATTAATCATGCTGAAGTGTGTCCATATTAAAGTGTGTTGAACTAAGATTATTCTCCGTGACCCTAACCGGTCACGGAAATTGTAACTCGCTTAAATTATACAGTTAATAGCTGTAAGTGGTCACGGCTGCCGAGGGCATTTTTTTGAGGCTAAACGGATACTGTTTGGGATACAGCTTATTTGCTGTTTCATGTATGCCTTGTAGGCATCCGTGCCGGATAGGGGCTCAATTTTGTCAATATCCACGGTATGGTAGTTGCCCCAGGTTACCTTGAAGTTACGAACTTCATCGAAGCCCCAGGTGTGTAGGTTACCTTGGATCTTGCCAGCTTTGGTATTCATGAGAGAGAGCTTGGTACGGTAAACATATCCAGGATGACAGGGCCCCGCAGGTGTTTTCTGCGATCCAGATGGAGCCTGGGTCAGGATAGAAATATATTGTCGAATTTTCTGGCCCCGGTGGGGCACGCGTCATGACAGGCGGGATATTAAGTACTAATGTTGTTTATGCTCTGTTTAACGCTTGGATATTTAGTGTTTTCAGCGATTATGAGGGCGAGTAGCATTATGGATCTACCTGGTGGTATAGCTTGTAACTAGCTGATTTGGTGAGCCTCGAGATAGTAAGTGTTCATGATGACCCAGGTTTATCGGGCGTGAAAAGGCGGCTAGAAACTGATATTGTCTCAAGCCGCCGGAGATTGCAATATGTGAACTAAAAATTATAAGTTATAATAATGCTGATCACAGTGTAGACGCTGAAATCGTCTAGGTCTTGCTCGATATAATCTTTTTCTTCCTCAAGGAACTCGTCAACCAGATCCACGTATTCTTCAGCGTAATCTTCATCATCGTCTGCAGCATTGTGCACCCTTGTTGTTGTAGGTGGACCGGAATCTGTAGGTGGCCCTGAGCCTGGCGGTGGGGTAACGCCGGGGGGCGGACCCGCATCTGGAGGTGGGCCAGCATCTGGTGGCGGCCCAGTGGTGGGGGGGGGTCCCGGCATAGGATCGGTGGTGGGCGTAGTTCCTGTGCCGTCGTCTACTGGTTCTTCCTCACGATAATCTTTATCGTATTCCTGATCTGCATCGTAGGGCGGTAAGATGGATAGCTTCGCAACAGAGGGTGATCCTTGGAAAAGAAATCCCACATCAAAGGCGTATCCCCAGCCCTTTTTGTCAGGATTACTAGCCCAGCCCACTCCGAGGTAATAGGCTAGAGAATCAAACTCCACTGTACCGCGAATGGGATTATCAGCAGCAAGAGGAGCGAGGTCGAAATATTTTCCTTCAAACTTTTCGCTCCCGGCCCAGCCTTCTACTTTAATATTATTACTATTGAGAAAGAGTCCGGTGGTTACCCGAAACATTCCTTCATAGGGATGGTAGTCGAAGAGGATGTTGCCGCTTTTGAAATCGGCATCCATATCATAAGCTGTTCCAGCTATGGTGGAGTCAAAGGAATAGGCCAGCATATTCCCCCCTATTCGACTGTAAACTCCATCAATTATATTGCTTTGTACTTCTACTCCCAGGCCAAGGCTGCCGAGTTTTGCGCCGACACCTATGTCGCCGTAAGCGGCCAGTGCCGTCGAATAAATTAAGAAAAGGTAAAGGAAGCAAAAGGGTAGGGTGAGACGTTTCATGGGCGCGACTCCTGGAAAAATACCGTACCGGTCTTAGAATTAGGGAAAAAGGTGGCGGTGACCATATGGGAACCGAAACCATATTTATTATACGCACTGTACGTCAAAGCTTTATGTGGGGCAAGTGTGGATGTTAGAGGGGGCGAGCTTGATGTCTTGGTATTAAGGGGTGCTTGATATGGTAAGGCTGTAACTTTCGAAGAGTTTAGCATGTGGCTATGTTGCTGAAAAATCGTTCAGGCGTGGAGGAAAAATGTACTAGTTCATGGGGAGAACGCCTCATGTACCTAATTAGGTAGGTACATGAGGCGTTTTGGATCTAAGAACTATGTAAATAGTTTTTAGGATCTAAGATTATAGTGCCCGACGGAAAACTTTTCCAAATTTACCTTTTTTTCCGCCTTTTGCTTTCCCGGCTGGCTGTTTTCTGTCAAATCCACCTTTGGGGCGACGGTTACCAACTGGTCGTCTTTTACTTTCGTTTTCCGAAGCCATTTCCTGTTGATCACCAGGCTCTTCCGTATATTTGGATATGCGAAGGGGGCGGCCAGCTACTCGTGATTTTTGGAGTATGCTAAAGATATTGTTAGGAATACCCGATGGTAGATCAACTGTGCTGAAGGAGGGGTAAATGTTTATTCTACCGATATGTTGTGAGTCCAATCCTGCTTCGTTGGCAATAGCGCCCACTAGATTACCAGGCTTGACACCGTGTTCATGACCTACGTCGACTCGAAAACGCTCCATGCCGCTTTCTGGTCTGGTGTTATGTTGTCGTGGTTTGCGGGCGTTACGGCCTCCTCTGTCACGACCACGATCAGGGCCCTGTCGCCTAGAAGATGAAGATTCAAGAGTCGGGCGATCTTTTTGTTCTTTGAGCGGAAGTAGCAAAGGAGTGTTGCCTTGTACCATATGGGCTAGGGCAGCAGCCACGGCCTCACCGCTCAGGTCGTTTTCGCTGATAAATTCTGAAATGAGCTGGCTGTAGAAAGAAAGATCTTGGTCAGCCATTGTTTTAGAGATTTTTTGTTTGAAACGGCTGATTCGTTTTTCATTGACTGCCTTGATAGATGGTAGTTCCATCATTTCCAATTTCTGACGGGCTGTTCGTTCAATCCCCTGTAAGAGTCTTCTTTCTCTGGGGGTTATGAAAAGAATAGCTTCGCCGTTACGGCCAGCTCTT
>JAOTSI010000314.1 GCA_029865005.1 Desulfobulbaceae bacterium | reverse complement strand
TCTTCAAGAATCTTTAACGAAGACACTATATTACGACCCAAAAGCATTGCTAACAAAAAAGATAATATCACCAACGCGCCGGTTGAAGTCAATAACACAGTTCTGCTGGTTTTCAAAAGCTTCTTGATTGCCTCTCGCTCTCTACTAGCTATAGTTTCTGCATACTCAGTGAGTTTTTGCCCAACATCACGAATTTCAAATTGCAATTGTTTTCGAGAAGCTCCATCCTCAAAAACACCATTTTTGTTCGACAAATGCAAACGCAGCATTGTCTGTTTGTACTGCGAGACAAGAGCATCAATAGTCTCAATATTCACCGATGGTAAAAAGTATTTAAAAATTTTAGTATTAGTCTTGAGCGTATCCTGCAAATTAACGAGATAATTAAGATTATCCACGTAATCCTTATCATTGAGATACAAAAAATAATTTTTCTCATAACGGCGTAGCTCCACAGTTAACTTCCCGAAGTCATCTATGACTTCAACAAGATGAACCTTACCGTCTACCTGTTGCACTATCACATAAGAAATAACTACGGTGGTGGCCATCAATAAAAGTAAGGCAGTAAAGCTATAAGCAATTTTTTTCTGAATACTTATTTTTGGTATAAACATAGAAAAGAAATATTTTTTAATTTTATCTTTAATTTAAATAAATTGATTCACCACACTATCTAAAACACTTTTCAATTTTCCATCATATTTTTTAAAATTTGCCAATTACCCCTCCTACCGAACATACATCCAGACATTGCATATTGCAACGCCTATTTCAAACTAGAACGTTTTTGCCAACCATTTGTTATGTTACTATAATTTACAATACACTCCCACAAGTGTTTCATTTTGCATCACCAGAGCATTTCCACCCGACCTTCCTCAACTATCTGACAATACAGTTTATTATTTTTTATTACAAACTGGCCCAACCGTTGCATAATAAGCATCAACAAACACAAACTCTCTAATAATATTCATATAACCAAACGGAGATTAAAATGAAAAAGACTCAATTATCATGGTTCGACCGTCTAATGATGAACATTACCTTTGCAGAAGCCGGTGTAGAAAGTCCCATACATGCTGCTCAACCAAAAAATTCGAACCTACAAAAAAACTGCGAAATCACAAACGAGTTAGATAACGCTGAAGAAAGCGTGGCCCCGGCCCATATATAATTATTCATGCTTTTTTTGGGTATTAGCAAAATGGGCAATATTTTTAAACAAATAGAGAAAGCCATGATCGCGGCAACCTTTGCCGAAGCTAATGAACGGGACTATGCTAGGCAATTGCTCAACAAAGAGAAAAATGCCCACAAAAAGGTTCTACTCAGTACCAATTGTCCGCTTGTTACTGATAAGGTTTTAGAACACTCTATTAACCTGTCCAAAAGGCTTGGCGCTTCACTTGAAATCTACCAGCTTCTCTCTACAGAGTTCATCAAATCCTCTAATGAGTTAAGCATAAAAGCCGGTCTAGAAAAACTAAAAGAGCTACAAACTGGTTTGAATACTTCCAGCATATCGTATCAGTACACTGTCACAGATACGACTCTAATGGAAGAATTAACAAAAATAGCCAAAAGCCGTCGTGACATATTGGCTGTAGTAATTCCAACCTGTGAAACAAACCCACCTCTCAGGAAGCGGTCCCGACAAACGCTAAGTCGTTTTTTTAAATGTCCGGTGATTCTCTTTGATTCCTGATATTGGGAAAGTATAACACACATAAAAGTAAGGAGAAAAGAATGAAACAGAACGAATTCGAGAAATCCATGTCTGCTGCCGCTTTCGCTGAGGCGGGTGAACATGACACCGCTAAAGAAATGATGACTAACAATGAGTCTCAAAAATCAAACAAACAATCTCTCAAAGAAAAAAAACCATACGGTAAAATGGTTATTTTCGGTGCTATTTCGCTGTCCGCTTATATAGCTCTTCTAGCTAATCAGGAATGGGTTACTGAAACTTTTACCAAAGGTGGGATCAACACCGTTTGGCCCATTGGCGCCGCCTTCTTTTTCTCATTTATACACGGTGCATTTGCCAGTAATTTCCTAAGTGTCCTAGGAATTGAAGCTAAAAAATAAACGATTTACTTATATATAATATATTTACGAGGAGTTACGATAAATGAAAAGATTACTTTTCCTTATTCTAGGGATATTGATAGTTCTGCCTACTACCACTGCCTTAGCTGGCGGCCCACCGCCAAAAGATCTGTTGAAAGGGAAATTCATCGAAATACAGGAAGAATCCCGTACAGCAACTTTTATAAAGGATGGTGCTGAAAGCTCAATGACCCTCACCTTTGGTGAAGCGATGACCGCTGATGACATTACCCTAAATAAAAAAGTGATGGTCAGTTTGGATAAACATGCAGGTGAAGGTGTTATCAAAGATGTCTCAGTAATGTTCATGGATATGACCATAATGAGAATAGGTGCTCTTTTGCTCATTGGTTTAATCGGTGGCCTACTCAGTGGCTTTATTGGATCAGGCGGCGCATTCGTACTCACACCTGCCATGATGTCCCTTGGAGCTCCAGGAGCTATTGCCGTTGCAAGTAATATGTGCCACAAATTCCCAAAAGCAATGGTCGGTGCTTATAAAAGATATAAGTACGGACAAGCCGATGTTAAACTTGGCTTGGTAATGGCAGTGACTGCTATTCTTGGTGTACAAATCGGTATCAAAATGCAAAAATTCATCCTTAATAGCTATGGCAACGCAGGATCTAACCTCTACGTTAGTGTTGTTTTTGTACTTGTTCTTGTTCTCGTCGGCGGTTATGTTTTCTATGATGCATACAAATCTACTAAAGAAGATGGCGAACCTAAAACCTCAAAACTTGCTCTAAGAATGCAAAAAATTGAACTTTGGCCAATGATGGAGTTCAAGGTCGCTAAAGTTCGTATTTCAGCTTGGATCACCATCCCTGTTGGTCTATTCACCGGTATGTTAGCCGCTACAATTGCTGTTGGCGGATTTGTCGGTGTTCCCGGCATGATTTATGTGGTAGGTGCCTCAGCAATGGTTGCTAGTGCAACCGAACTCATTGTCGCTTTTATCATGGGCTGTTGGGGATCAATTCAATGGGGTATTTCTGGACTGATTGACATCAGAATGACTCTTCTGATTCTGGCCGGCTCTCTAATTGGGGTTCAACTTGGTGCTCTCGGTACCACTTATGTTAAAGATCACGTCATAAAAACCGTTATGGCTTCAGTTATGCTTATTGTTGCAGTAAGCCGTGGCGCAAAAATACCCGGTTACCTTGCCGACCTAGGTTTAAGCAGCCAGCTTCAACCTCAAATGGCTTCATTTTTAAATTCCGTTAGCTTCTGGGCCTTAATCGCCGCTCTTGGCACTGCCGGTATTATTATTACCGCTGCCATGATAAAAGGCATGGTACAAGCAAAAGCTGAAGCTGCCATGCAAGAAGTAGCACCCAATGTCTAAATATCGTAAAATATTAGTTGCTTATGATGGATCAGATTCATCTAGAACTGCACTAGCGGTTGCGGCCGATCTTGCAAAAAAAGATAAATGCTGGATCAAGGTATTAGCCGTAGTACCACCTTACTATGGCGACCTTGAACTCATCGGCGTGAGCAAGATCAAAGAAACAATCGAAGGCCCCGGTCAGGACATCCTGGCCGAGGCCAAGCAACTTGCCAAAGATCATGATGTTCATATTCTCACCAACCTAGAACAAGGTGAGCCATATGACAGAATTGTTCACGTGGCGGACGATGAGAACTGTGACCTCATCGTTATTGGACGCCGCGGTCGCCGACACCTTGAAAGAGAATTAATGGGGGGGGTGACCGCCAGAGTTATTGGCTACACTAAGCGCAATGTGCTCGTTGTGCCGGAAGGAGCAAACCTAAGCTGGGAAAATATTCTAGTTGCTACCGATGAATCAGAAAATTCCCGTCATGCATTTGACCTGGCCTTAGACATTGCCAAGGAAAGATCAGCTCAATTATCTGCCATGTCGGTAATTTACACAAACGATGAATTAAGTGCATTTGCCCCTGACCATGTAACTGAGATGGTCCAGAGTAAAAGATCTTTCCACGCTGATCTAAAAACAAAGGCTGCAGGCAAGGATGTCAAGCTGTCAACCTATGTCAGAGAAGGCGAACCACATGAGCAAATTACCGATCTTGCAAATGAAATCAAAGCTTCTGTCATAGTTATGGGTACTCATGGCCGAAAAGGTTTACACCGAATATTAATGGGTAGTGTAACGGAACGTACTATCGGTTATTCTTCGTGCCCTATAATGATAGTTCATTAATAGTAACTGTACACTGAGTAAAAGATAAAACTCCACAACATCAGCCTAGTAAGCGTTCACCAATGCTGCGGATGTGTGCAAGCAAGCCGATAAGCTATAGTTAAATACTATGTGAATCCTGCCTGATCGCGCGCAGACGTGGTACTGATGAACGCTTAGCAATAACATTCGTTGACCCATAAAAAAAGCCGTCACATTTACAGTGACGGCTTTTTTTATGGGTCCAACTATCAACACAAGATGATATATGAAAAATGATTAATAAGTAGCCTAACAAAAAAGATTGTTTACAATTCTAATGAGTTCTAAACCACTAATACACCAAACGAATATTCAAACCATTAAGTTATTTACATTCATATTTAGTTATCGGTCACTTGTGAGATCACAAAGGCACTCAATCAGATCAACCTCGACGTTGTTTTATATATAAGGACGATCTTTGTGAGCACCCTTCTTGGAAGACCTAAGCCCTTACCCAATTATAGCTAAGCGAAATATTATATTGCCTCGAACATTGGTCGACCGATACATTCCACAGATATCACAATAAAAAAATTTCTCATTTCGTTTTCGATGGAGGTAAGGATTAAAATTTTTTAATCCTAAAACAACAGATACTCAATAAAACACATTTACTTTGCCTCAATAATAAGCATACTACATTCTTTGTTTCCGACATTTTTGAAGGCATGTGATTCTCCCCCCCGTTGTACCATGGCCTTCCCCTTTGCTACACGGACGGGCCAATCGCCACCGTCAGGATAATACAGCATCCCTTCTACATCACTTATTATATAAGCAGCAAACGGAGGATGGGTGTGCTGTTTATCTCGCTGTCCTGGTTGCCAGGTAGCCACAACGACCCGAAGATAATCATTTTCAGCTACAACTTTATACACTTCAGGAGAGGCAACGTGGGACAAGGGTTCATCATTTTTTTGAACCACAGGTGCCTCAACTTTTCGTTCAACGATGAGGAGTTGAGTTTTTTTATCTGCTGTACTTGTAAAAGCATGAGACTCATCTCCCCTATTCACCATAGGCTTATCTGCGGGAATTTTAACCGGCCAATCCGTACCGTCTGGATAATAAAGCATTCCCTCTATCTCAGTAAGAGAATAGGCAGCAAATGGCGGATGATAATGTTGCAAATCAGCTTGACCAGGCTCCCAAGTAGCCATTATCAATCTAAGGTATTCATTTTCACCTATTATCTTATAAACTTCTGGCGAAACTTCAACGGAATGCGGTACCACCTGGGTAACTACCGGCGTGACA
>JAOTSI010000313.1 GCA_029865005.1 Desulfobulbaceae bacterium | reverse complement strand
TGAGCGCCATATGGACCTCTTCTCGCTCCACGGAGAACTCACCGCCCTGAAGAACGAGGTGCGCATTGAATCGCGACAAGTAAAGGGTGCCCTGGACGATTTCCGCTCCGTTTTTACCACCCTGGAAAGCGCCAATAAAGCAATGACTGATAAATTGGCTGGGGAACGTGAAGAAAAAGAGGCAATTGAGGCCTTGACCCGGCGGCCGCTGATCATGGGCTTGCTGGATATCCACGATAGAATTGATGCAGGGTTGCATGCCCTGGCAGAACCACCCTCCTTCTCCTTCTTCTCATTTTTTTGTCGTCGACAAAACGCCACCTTAAAAGGTTTCCAAGAAGGTCAAACAATGGTACTGGCCCGCATCTTGGATTTGCTGGCAAGCTACGGGATAACTCCAATAGATGTAGCAGGTGAACAGTTTGACCCGATTACAAGGCGCGCCGTGTCCACGGTACGTGACCGGGACAAGCCCACTAACGAGATTATTGAGGAGATCCGCAAGGGATTCATGCAAGATGCCACAGTATTGAGGCTTGCCGAGGTTCGAGTCAACAAACTATAATAACAGAATTAAATTTAAGCATCGGTCCATGGGATGGATGCCATGAGGAGAAAAGAGGATGAGTGAAGTCATCGTCGGTATAGACTTGGGAACCACCAACTCAGAGGTGGCTGTTTGGCAAAATGGAAAATTAACGATCATATCCGAGAATGATTCAAAACTGATCCCCTCCTTTGTAGGGCTGGACAATAACAACGCGCTATTGGTTGGCGAACCGGCCAAGAATCAATACATGGTCTACCCAGAGCGGACCATCAAGTCAGTGAAACGCAAAATGGGGGAGGATGACAAACTGAGTTTGGGGGAAAACAGCTATTCACCCCAAGAAATTTCAGCCATTATTCTCAAAAAATTGAAAAAAATGGCTGAAAATCATCTCAACTGCGAAGTCCACAAGGCGGTAATCACCGTACCGGCCTATTTTTCCGATATACAGCGACAAGCCACCAGAGAAGCAGGCGATATCGCCGGTCTCGAGGTGGTCAAAATGATCAACGAACCCACCGCCGCCGCCCTAACCTATGAAAGCGGTCATCAAGATAGTCGGCGTATATTGGTCTATGACCTTGGCGGCGGAACTTTTGATGTCTCGGTAGTCCAAGTGGAAGATGATATCATCGAGGTTGTAGCGGGACACGGCAACAACCACCTGGGTGGTGATGATTTTGACCATAAAATAACCCAACATATCATCACCCATCTGCACGAAGAACATGGAATCAGCGAGGCGGAATTATCGCCCGGTGCCCTAGCCCGTATCGAGCGAGCCGCCGAGGCTGCCAAACAAACCTTATCCGATAATCCGTTTGCCGAGATTTCTGAAGAATATTTGGCCGAGCGCGATGGTGTGCCGATCAATCTTTCTCTGGAATTATCGCGGATGGAATACGAAGAGATGATCACCCCCTTTATCGACGAGACCCTTGAGGCAGTGCATATCGCGCTAAAGGGAGCCAAACTCACCGCATCGGATATCGAGGAGATCGTTCTGGTGGGCGGTTCCACCCGGACGCCGCTGGTTAAAAATCGGTTAACTGAGGAGTTCGGGTTTCATCCCAGGGGCGAGATCAACCCAGACTTGTGCGTAGCCTCGGGTGCTGCCATGCAGGCCGCCATGATAGGTGGCGAAAAGGTTTCGGCCGTCTTGGTGGATATCACCCCTTACACCTTCGGAACCAGTGCTTTTAGCGAATTGGATGGCATGCCATACCCCCATGTTTTCGTCCCCTTGATCGAAAAAAACACCCCGATTCCTGTGGCCAAAAGTGAAGTTTTCGGCACCATGTATGACGATCAGGAAGCAGTGGAGGTAACGGTATATCAGGGGGAAAATATCGATGCCCTACAGAATATCTCCATTGGGAAATTTCGGGTGGAGGGTTTGAGCAAGGGACCGGCGAATAATAAAATTATCATCACTTGCGAGCTTGATAAAGACGGTATCCTCCATGTTACGGCCAAGGAGAAAAATAGCGGACTGCAAAGAAATATTTCCATCAACAACGCCATTTCCCGCTTCGAGGAAAATGAGCTCGACCATGCCAAGAACAAAATAGCCTCGCTTTTTAACGAAGGGCGAGAGGATATTGAAGAGGAAAATACAGCCACCCCGAAATCCTCCACCGAACGCAAGATGCATGTGCAAGCTAAGGCCTTGGTGGAAAAAGCCGAACGTCTTTTTGACGACGTCGACCCTGATGACCGCGAGGAGATGGTAAACCTTATCGAAGAAATCAACGACGCCATGGCCGCAAACAATTCCGACGCCATGGCCGAGGCGGTCGAGGGCTTATCGGAAATTATCTATTACCTGGAGTCATAAACATGAAGAAGTGTCCGGTCTGCCGGGCGACGGTTAAACAACGGGGCGAATGCCGACGTTGCCGAGCAGACCTCACCCCCTTATTCGAGTTAGAGGAGAGAGCCGATCAACTCGCCTCCCGAGCAGTCCATGCGCTGGCTGCCGGAGATCCCGCAACAGCCAGACACTTGGCTGAAAAGAGTTTCTCCCTACACGATTGCCTGTTTATCCGAAAACTTCTGAAGTTTCTCACAACCCGAACTGCAGATAACCATAGTCAAACCGTCCTGCATTAATCCGGTACAATATTGATGAAAAGACAACGGATTACCCCATAGCCCTCAGACTAGACCTGGAAACGAACTAATACAATGAAAATCTGGGGGACATACTACACCCCCTTGTTTACCGCACAGTTTTACTCTGGTAGCTGATATGAAATCGCTTATTGCAGGTTCTCTGACTGCAAGGGGAAAATAAACCAGATGCAAGCTGTAAAATGGACCCAAAGTTTCAAATCAGGTAATTATAAACCCTGTGACCAGATAGCATAGGGAAAATGAATACTATCATTTGCGGTCATGGATTCTTTGATACACTAAGCCGTTGTGGCCTGTGACGTAAATATTTTATAGTCCAAGTTAACATAGCAGCAGCAAGTATATAGGAAAAAGGTCTAACTGGTATGGAGTATCGTGGTAACCAGGCAATGAAAGTGCAAATACCATGAAAGTATAGGAATCCAAAAACAGGAACCGCGAGTCCCTGCTCGGGAAAAATACTCGTTGACCGACCCCAATTAATGAAAAATATAATCACTCCGCATAATGACAACCAGTATAAAGGAAGATGTAGTGCATGCATTGATTTATGAATGAACTTAAAAAACATATTATCAACAAACCCTGACTTTACCATAGGATAGACAAAAACATCCCCGACATAAATATTGTCCCAGTTCCAGAAAGTAAGGTATTTCCCCCATAAATTCCATGTAAGGTATTTTAATGGGTAATCGCTGAAAGATTTTTTAGTGAGACGCCTATTTATCCTTTTGTAACTGATTGCTTCTCTTTTATTTGTGAATCTAACATCATTAATATAAAATTTAGGAGGTACCACGCTTAATTTTAGATACAATAGAGGGTGCCAGATAGACTGGTACTTGATGCGAGTAGAAGACGTTGAACGATCTTTTATAGAACTAAGCTGATGATGAAGCTTCTTATATGGGTTAGAGGTTTCATATTTCATCACTTTGGAATCAGAATTGATTTCTTTACCATGGGAGAGATATGCTCTTAACCAACTATCTTGGGTAATTGCGTATCCTTTAAACTGGTAATACCCAGCAGTTACGATAACAAATCCTAGAACTAATGAAATCAGATGAATACTAAATGTTTTCAAAGAATTGATAGCTCTTTTTTTTGGAAAAACAACAAGTAATGGCAAGAAGATCCATATCAGAAATATGCTTACTGTTCGAACTTGTGATGAACATGCCAAAATAATAGCTGAAAAACCTGTCAGTACGGGTCTATTCCCTAACCACCCCATTGTAAATAACATAGAACCTAACATTAATACAAATATATATAATGTTTCGGTCAACACATAACTTTCCATAGATATAAGGTGGGGACTTATTGCTGTAAGCACGCCGGCTATTAATGCTCCTGTAAATCCAATAGATAGCCGTGCCAAAATAAAAGTAAATAATACGGTGAAGGATCCCAGCACTGCGTGAGCTTTTTGAATTGACGTAAAAACAGATTCAATGCTGGAGTTCTCTGTGAAAAAAAAAGAGATAAAAATGGGGAGACCTGGTGATAAATCAGTTGTTGTTTCTGGCGGAGTTCCTGCTATATTCGGAGATTCCAGTGAATAATTACCATGAGTGGCAAGATTATACGCTGCGAGAAAATATTTTCCAACATCAGATCTAAAGGGTAAATCAACTATAGTTTCTGGTAGATACACCTGTGTTTCTTGCTGGTAGGTAATTCGAATACAAAACGAAAATAAAAATAGAATAATACCGGTTATTATTTCCTTTATATAAGGCCTGTTAAAGAATAAACTCATGCATAAACCATTAAGTGAAAGATGATAAGAAAATGCTTTCTGCCGGCCAGGAATGGGGAAAATTCAAGTTACCGAGGAAAAACAAACTTCATTTCAAACCGGCTATCGCCTCCGGCAACTGTAATATTTTTTACTAACGACCTTAAATAACACTTGCCCAGACACCTGTCAAATACCCTGTAAGCAACAATAGTTACCGTAACAATGATTACAAAACAGTTCACTACAAACCAAGTACTTTCAATTTAACGCATAAAAGCCTCGCATTATATTCCATTTTGTCTTGTCAACAGATACGAATAGAATTTATTCAAGAGTCACTCCATGTTTTTCGACCTGGAATTGAATGGGTATTTTTCTCACATGTACAATTGGCTGTCGACGACTGCCGGAGCGGAGCTCTTTTATTTGATTCCTTCTTGGTCAGCATATTCAAATATTATTTGGTCGATCTATCCTTCTCTTCTCTTTCCAGGTCGGGAAATTGCGTTGAGCATACCCCTTAGCCTCCTTAATGATCTATTCTACTAACTCTCCACTACCCCAGTACCGATCATCTGCGGCTTGAGCAATACCCCATTTACGCAATGCTTTTTCTTCAGACCAGCCACGGGCGTAACTGATCAGGCCGGTGGCTACCAGCTCCGGTCGTCTTCCCTGCTTCACTCCTTGGGATACGTAATTAAGTTAAGCAATTCGCAACATAAGGGTCAGGTCTTAGAAAATAAGCTTTTATAGCATTTTTACTATCTTACTAACGGTAGTGTAATGGATTTTTAGGTGTTCGGCAATTGCCTTTAAAGTATAGCCGTGTCGGATGTAAGCGATATATATTTGCTCATTGCGTAAGGTTTTATCCTGGAGCATTTTTGGCGGGAAAAGCTTTACTAGAGAAGGTCTACCGGCAAACCTTTGGGCGCGCGGGATCTCGCCGATTTCTTTTGCCTCACTTCTTCGGCTTTGAATATCAGCTACAAAATCCGCACCGCCGAATATGATCTGACCGACCAATTGCTTCCATGGACTTTCCTCCATTATCTCCATGCCGGTCGCGACAAACTTCCTATATCCTTTGCGAGCTTCATTCTTTTTATTCGCAAACTGCCCCAGTATCCAATCCACCGTTAAAAATACAGAAACCTTGCCAGC
>JAOTSI010000312.1 GCA_029865005.1 Desulfobulbaceae bacterium | reverse complement strand
CACCCCTATTTTTTTAGTAACGTTACTAAAAAAATAGGGGTGCGATTTTTCATCGCATATTCTAGGGCGTTAATCGATTTTTTCCTGCCGACAACAAGGGGTGCCACCATTCCGGGAAAAATGACCAAATCTTTAAGAGGCATCAGAGGGCATGTTCTTGTTGTAGTCGTATCACTCATTATTTAGGCACTTTTTTTTGTGTTAACGTTATTGTAGAGAACTACGGGGTATTCACCGTCGGTGATTACATGTTCATTAATGATGCATTCGCTGGCATTTTCTTCTGAGGGAAGTTCATACATCACTTCTAGCATGCTGCCCTCCATAACTGAACGTAGGCCACGAGCTCCAGATTTACGGCTGAGGGCTTTTTTGGCAATGGCCTCCAGGGCTCCTTCTGTGAAACGCAGGGTTATGTTCTCGTATTCAAATAGTTTCTGATATTGTTTGGTTAGAGCGTTTTTAGGTTCTTTTAGAATCCTAACCAGGTCAGCTTCCAGCAGTTCTTCCATGGTGGAGATGACAGGCAGTCTGCCAACCAGCTCTGGAATGAGTCCGAATTGCAATAGATCTTCTGGTTGGATGGCGGCAAGCAGCTCACCATATTTCTTATTGGAATCACTGACGACTTTGGCGCCGAAGCCTATGGATTTGGTGCCAAGTCTTTTTTTGATCGCATTGTCAAGCCCTACAAAAGCGCCGCCACAAATAAACAGGATATTGGTGGTATCAATTTTGATCAGTTCCTGTTGGGGGTGTTTTCTCCCACCTTTTGGAGGAATTGAAGCGATGGTACCTTCAATAATTTTGAGGAGGGCCTGTTGAACTCCTTCACCGGAAACGTCGCGAGTTAATGATGGGCTGTCGGACTTACGGGCTATTTTATCAATTTCGTCAATATATATGATGCCCCTTTCAGCCTTGGCAATGTCATAATCAGCAGCTTGGACAAGGTTTACCAAGATGTTTTCCACATCATCACCCACGTATCCGGCCTCGGTTAGAGTGGTGGCATCGGCTATGGTGAAGGGAACGTTTAGAATCTTGGCTAATGTTTGAGCTAAAAGAGTTTTGCCGCTACCAGTGGGCCCAAGGAGGATGATGTTGCTTTTCTGCAATTCTACATCGTTATCTTGATCAGCGGGTTGCTTATCAATTCTTTTGTAGTGATTATGAACTGCTACTGATAGAATTTTTTTAGCGTAATCTTGTCCAATTACATATTCATCAAGTTGGTTATTGATTTGTTTTGGTTTAAGAAGCCCAATATTTTCCTCTTCTGTCACCGAACCTGAACCGGTATCCTCTACAATTTCATTGCATAAATTAATGCATTCATCACAGATATATACGTTGGGGCCAGCTATAAGTTTGCCCACTTGATCTTGATGCTTGCCGCAAAAAGAACATGAGCAAGTGGTACTGGAATCTTTAATGTCGTCGCTCATTGTGTTATTCCCCCGCGGTTTCTTCGCGGTTGTTTAAAACTTTGTCAATTAGACCGTATTTTTTTGCTTCCGTCGCGCTCATAAAATTGTCTCTGTCCGTATCGGACTGAATGCGCTTCATAGATTGGCCGGTATGATTAGCAAGTATTGAGTTTAAATCTTTACGCATCCGGAGAATTTCCCTGGCGTGAATCTCTATATCTGTGGCTTGGCCTTGGTATCCACCCATGGGCTGGTGAATCATGATTCTGGAGTTGGGAAGAGCGAATCTTTTTCCACTGCTGCCAGCCGCCAAAAGTAAAGCACCCATGGAGGCGGCTTGCCCTAGACATAAGGTGGCAACGTCGCATCTGATGTACTGCATGGTATCATAAATTGCCATGCCAGCGGTAACTGATCCACCTGGCGAATTAATGTAAAAGGTTATGTCTTTATCAGGATCATCGGCTTCTAAAAAAAGCAATTGCGCAATAACTAGGTTGGCAACCGTGTCATCTACCGCTGAGCCGAGAAAGATGATTCGTTCTTTGAGCAGTCGTGAATAAATGTCAAAAGCCCGCTCACCTCGTGGACTTTGTTCGACAACCATAGGAACCAAGGTCATAATTATTTTCTCCGAAAACCGTTTTTCTTTGGATGATAAATTATACAGTTTCATCGTTAAGGGCGGCAAGCCCATTGTTGTTGATTCAAGAAATTGAAGCTTAATAGGAAAAGACTTCAAGCTTTTCTAGATCTGTAGGGGCACCCCTTGTGGGTGCCCTGCAAAACCGAGTGCAACCCTTGCAAATCCTTGAGTCAACAGTGTTCGGGGCAAGTTCCACCCCGAGGAAATTTCTAGTCTTCTGCCGGAGCAGGGGTTTCAACTACTTTTTCAGTGATATTGGCTTGGCTGAGAAGGAATTCGAGTACCTTTTCGTTGAGAAGCTCTTGGATAAAGGGCATGGTCTCTTCTCGACGAACAAAGAATTTCTTAACCTCTGCCAATGTCATATTGTATTGTTCGGCGATACGCTGGTAACCGCGCTCTATGTCTTCACTCTCTACTTTGATTTCCTCTACTTCTGCGATTTTTTTGATCAGAAAATCACCCCGAACTCTTTTTTCTGCGTGTTCTTGGTTTTTTTCGATCAAATCATCACGTTTGATTCCGACAGCTTCCAGGGTCAAGTTGCTACGTTTAAGGGTCTCTTCATACTGTTTGATTGAATCTTCAATTTCATAAGCAACTAATCGCTTGGGAACTTCAAATTGGTGATTATCTAACAGTTTATGCATTAATTGATCGTTGAGATCGCCCTGCTGGGTCTCTTCTTTGACCTTCATGAGTTGTTTTTTAACGCTAGCCTTGAGGTCGTCAAGGCAGGTGTGTTCTTCACTGATGTCTTTGGCAAATTCATCATCGACTTCCGGTAAAATCCGGGTTTTGATTTCTTTTACATCAATTTTAAATTCAATATTCTTTCCGGCTAGTACTGGGTTGGGGTATTCTGCAGGAAAGTTAATTTCATGTAGTGTTTTATCACCTTTTTTCATTCCGATAATTTTTTCTTCAAATTCAGGTCCAAGGGAACCAGTGCCAACATCAACGGAGAAGTCTTCGTTGTGTACCTCCGGCATGGCTTTATCGTTATGGAACCCTTGGAAATCAACAACTGCAATGTCATCATTCTCTACGGTATGCCCTTCTTCGGCGTGTTTGAGAACCGCATTTTCACGGCGTAGTTTTTGGATTTCCAAGTCTATTTCGATATCGCTTATATCTGTACTGGCTTTCTCGATAGTAAGCCCTTTATATTCTTTGAGTTCAACTGTAGGTTTGGTGTCGACTTCGGCGACATAGGTCATGGTGCCGTCTTCGTTAATTGTATGGCTAGCAATTTCTGGATGAGCTATGGCATCGATTTTCTCTTGCTCAATGGCATCGAAATAAGTTGCTTGAACTAGTTGTTCTGCAACTTGTATATCCACTTTATCTTTGTAGGTCTTTTCAAGAATGGCTCTTGGAATTTTACCACGTCTGAAACCTTTTAACTTGGCCTCAGAACCTAATTTGGTATAGGCTTGGTCAAGTTCTTTACGAACTTCATCTTGTGGTACGGTTATGGTAAGTTTTCTTCTTAATTCGGAGACATTTTCTACTACGACGTCCATTGACTAAATTCCTTTTTCTATTAAGTGTTCCCCGCCGCACAGGCAGTATGTTGTTTTTTAATTAATTGGTTATCGTTTTGTTGAAGTGAAGAGCTATTGTTCTAGAACTGTTGTTCTAGAATGCGCATGGCCCATTCCAATGAAAGAAAGGTTTTGGTGGTTATGTCTGTCATGACAGTAAATTATATTTAAGCATGAGCATTCGGTGAAATACCGGGGATGGGTCGGATTCCCTGTTGTCACGCAATGGTGACATAAATGAGTTTGTTATGATTATAAACATTTTGGTGCGGGATCAAGGTATGAGGAAAAATAACCATAGGCATAAAAAGAATATCCTAGGATTATTGTTTCGCATAACGAAAAGATCGGGGTTCAAAGTCCATAAATCAATGGGCTCATAAATTGACCGGGTGAATCGCGACATAAAAAAAGGTGATTCACTTATTCGACAGCTGTTTTTCAATATACGATATACCGGGAAAGTACAAAAAAAATGGTGCGAGAGGGGGGAGTCGAACCCCCACGCGATGAAGCGCTGGATCCTAAGTCCAGTGCGTCTACCAGTTCCGCCACTCTCGCACTATGCGCTTCCATTTACCCAATTTCAACGCTCGCGTCAAGTAACGGATATGTTAAAAAAAACATTTTTTTAGAAAATCTAAGTATTATAAATGGATACAAGAATTGGTGGGTGAGCGAATAGTTTCTGTTAAAAGTAAAATTGGCCCATTAAGCGGAATTGATTTTTGAATTGGGTCGAATCTCGTTCATGCTCATGGATCAGAGAAAAGGAAAAGTCAGAGGATAGTTGCAAGGTGTAATGTAATAAAGATTTAATATGATAATTTTCCATTTCGTTCACTGGGCTGGTGGTTGAGATGGTGCATCCAGCAGTAGTCGTTTTGGAGAAGTTATGGAAAATACTAAATTCAGGCCCCAAAAAAAGAAAATTGTTTTTTTGGGGGGAGTCCTGTAGGTGGGTGATTATTGTTATTCCAATATTAAAAATGGATCTTTTTCGTAATTGTTTTGTGAGACCTATGCCGCCCTCCAGCGCAGCGGAGAGCCCAGGACGGAGAAAGGCGTTATTGTAGATGCTGGACTTGAATTTCCAGGACATGGTTTGGAGTAAGGGGTCATATGGGGGGAGGGAATATATTTTCAGTAAGGTAATTTGATTAAGTGCCAGGATATTGTCATTAGGAAATATTTTGATTGAGGTTTCAAGGATAGAAAAATATGCTCCTTGTCGGTGTCCGGCAGGTGGATCAAAACGATCATAATAAGCCGGGCGTAAGTCGATCTGCCAAAACATTTTTTCTTTCTCTCGGCCTACCCCCAAGCTTAGGCGCCCAGAGTGCGTGAATTGTTTCGGAGATGAAATTTGCTTGATCACTTGTCTCTGTGTCTTAATGGGCAAGCGGCTGCGAGCCCGCAATAATGACATGAAGAGAGGGGATGATTTGGTCTGTTCTTTTGTGTCGTATTGATAGAATAAAAGGTAGTCCGCCGCTATTTCTAGAATGCGGGCGGCTGATTGTGGATCTCTGTTAAATAATTGTATATCAGATAGACTTTTGGTATTGTTGATTATTTCTTGTATGAGGTAAATTTCTTCGGTGCTGAGAGTTTTAACCCTCTCCGTGAGCAGGGTGCCAAGGGAAGGACGATAGACGGGGGGACCGAGTAGATCGGTATTATCGGCTAGGGCCTTGATGGTGTCTCCTGGAATAGTCCACATGGAAAATTGTTCGGTAAGGTTGAGATAAGGTCTAACTGCTTCAATTAGACTCAATAACTGAAAAGAACAATTTTCATCCAAGAAGTAGTATTTAAATTTACCTTTATCTAGTTCCCAAAGATGTAACAGTAGAAAATATATCTCCTGGTCGGATAAATTTAATGGGAATTCCCATATATCACGATGTTCCAGGTCACCATATTCTTTGACTATAGTTGAATAAGGAGCTAGGGAGAATTTTCCTTCATATTTGCCGAAAATCCCCTTGTACGCGTAGGATA